>NZ_JBISWK010000033.1:0-70780 GCF_044462205.1 Kocuria rhizosphaericola
CCCGCCCCGCCGTCGGTGCGCGGGGCCGGGTCCAGCATCAGCTCGGCCTTGACCGCCGAGGCGATGTCGTCCTCGTTGTGCGGGTCCCCCGGGAAGTACAGCTGCTGGGTGACCAGCTGGTACCCGGGTGCGGAGACCTTGATGTGGATGTGCGCCGGGCGCCAGGCGTGCCAGCCGGCCGCGGCGATCAGCTGCCCGCAGGCCCCGTCGGTGGGGATCTGGTACGGGGCCGGGCGCTTGGTGTTGATCTCGAAGTAGCCGTTCTCGTCGGCCTTCACGGTGGCCCGGAACAGCCACTCGGGCAGCTCAGGGGCGTACTGGGAGTAGAAGCCGTCGGCGTCGGCGTGCCAGATCTCCACCTGGGCGTCCTGGATCGGGTTGCCGTCGGTGTCGGTGAACCGGCCCTTGAACAGCAGCGGGGTGCCGGGCTCGTCCTCGCGCATCTGAAGGGTCGCCGGGGTGGGCAGCTCCGGGGCGCCGGGCACGTAGTAGGGGCCCTCGATGGTGCCCACGGCTCCGGGGCGCTCCTTGGAGTTGACGTCCTCGATGGTGTGCTCCAGCCACACGTCCAGGAACAGCGGCCACTCCCCGTCGGTGCCGACCTTGATCAGCCAGGCCTTCAGGGCGTGGTACTCCTCGTAGGTGACCTCGTGCTCGATCGCGATGTCGTTGATCGCCTTGATCGCCGCACCGGCCAGCAGGGACACCCGCTCCTGGGGCACCTCCAGCTTCGCCAGCTTGCCCGAGGCGGTGAACCGCTCGGTCGCCTTGGACCCGGCCTCGACCGCGGTGCCCTCGTTTGCCTTGCGCGTTGCCGCGTCGGTTTCTGTCTGGGTGTTCGTCATGGTCTTCACACTCCTGGTGGTTCGTTGTCGGGGAGATGGGAATGGTCGACGGGTGCACCGTCGGACGGGTACGTGGTGCCCTGCGGCCCCGGGAAGACGGATTCCCTGGGCCGCAGGGAGCATGGGGCCGGGCTCAGCGGTCTCGCAGGGAGTTGCCGTGACCGGCGGCGCGGTCGCGGTCGCGCTGGAGGTAGGCGTTGACGTCGGAGCCGTCGAAGAGGTCGGGCACGGTCCAGCCGTCGAGGTCGTATTCGGCCATGCAGTCCTCGACCATGCCGTGCATGGTGTCGGTGGTGCCGTTGTGCATGGCGTTCATGAGCATCTCCACACGCACGTTCTCGTGGTTGCCGGAGTAGTTGCGCTCATAGAGTTCGTGGCGGCCGCCGAACTCGGAGCCGATCGCGTCCCACAGCAGTTTCATCAGCTTCACCCGGTCCACGGCCTCGATGCCGTTGGAGCCGCGCACGTACTTGTCCAGGTAGGGGCGGATCTCAGCGTTCTTGAAGTCCAGGGACCCCGACGGCAGGTAGATCAGTCCGGAGGCGACGTCTTGTTCGATGATCTCCTTGACCCGGGGGTAGCCCTGGGCCATGAACATGCGGTAGGCCAGCCCGTAGTCCATCTTCGGCAGCACCGACCCGTTGGGGCCCTCGTCAGGGTTGAGCATCATCGCATCGGCCAGGGCCCAGAACATGTTGCGCCAGCCGATGACCTCCCCGGCCCTGGCCTGCACACCACGGAAGTCCTGGGTGCCGGCGATCTCGAGGGCCTTGAGGAGCAGCCCGGCGATGAAGTCGAGCTTCACGGCCAGGCGGATGCAGCCCTGGTAGGTGAAGCGCTGGATGAAGCCGGTCTGGGGCATGAACCCGTTGATCTGGTCCGGGTCGCCGTAGGCGAAGATGTTCTCCCACGGGACCAGGACCTTGTCGAAGATGAACACCGCGTCGTTCTCGTCCATCCGCGAGGACAGCGGGTAGTCGAACGGGGTGCCGGTCACCTGAGCGTTCTGGGCGTAGGAGGTCCGCGAGATCAGCTTGATGCCGGGGGCGTCCATGGGCACGGTGCAGATGATCGCGTACTCGGGCTTCTTGATCGGCAGCCCGTAGTGGGAGATGAAGTTGAAGTTGGTGATCGCCGAGCCGGTGGCCACGACTTTCGCCCCGGAGACGATGACCCCGTTGTCGGTCTCCTTCTCCACCTTCATGAACACATCGGCGACATCGTCCGGGGGCAGGTGTCGGTCCACGGGCGGGTTGATGATCGCGTGGTTCCAGTACAGGACTTTTTCCTGGGACTCCTTGTACCAGCGCTGGGCGTTCTCCTGGTAGGGGGAGTAGAACTCCGGCATCGCCCCGAGGGTGCCCAGGAATGCGGCCTTGTAGTCGGGTGAGCGGCCGAACCAGCCGTAGCTCATCCGCGCCCAAGTCTCGATCGCGACCCGGGACTCCTTGAGGTCCTCCACGGATTTCGGGACCTTGAAGAAGGGGTGGGTCTTGCCCCCGGAACCGGTGTCGGTGTCGGAGAGCAGCTTGTCGGAGGTCGCGGGGTCGTGGAAGCCGTCGTACATCCGGGCGACCATGCGCACCGAGTTGCGGAAAGCGGGATGGGTGGTGACGTCCTCCACGCGTTCGCCGTGCAGGTAGATCTCTCGGCCGTCCTTGAGGGAATCGATGTACTCATCGCCGGTCATGGGCAGCAACGGGTTCGCCGGGGTGGTGCGCTCGGACATGTCGCCGGTACGGGTCTGGCGGTCGGTCTCCGGGGTAGTGGTCATGGTCTCTTCGTCTCCTTCGATGCGGTGGTGCGGTCCAGGGGTGGATCGTGGGTCAACGTGTGGATCAGAGGCGGCCGGGGCTCAGAAGGACGGGAACGAGGTGGAGCCCTCGAACCAGCCCATCGCCATGCTGTCCCCGGAGGCCTCCCACGGGCTGCCCCCGGAGAAGCCGCCGACCTCGCGGAACTTGCCCGAGACGAACAGCAGCGGGTCGGCGTCGTTGATCTGTAGGTCGATGACCTCGCCGATGACGATGAGGTGGTCACCGCCGTCGTAGATGCGCCAGGGTTTGCACTCGATGGTCGCCGCGTTGCCGCACAGGACCGGGATGCCCTCATCGGAGCGCCAGGCGGGGGGATCCTTCATGGGCTTGCCGGCGAAGTGCAGGCAGGTCGCCAGCTGGTCGGCGGCCATGATGTTGATCGCGAACGGGGCGTTTTCGAGGTACTGGGAGGCCTTGTTCCCGCGGATCAGGGTGATCTGAGCCAGGGGAGGGTCCAGGGACACAGCGGTGAAGGCGTTGACGGTCGCCCCGTGCGGGGTGCCGTCTGGGGTTCGGCAGGTGACCACGGTGACCCCGGTGGCGAACTTCCCGAACGCCTTGCGCAACTGTCGTGCATCGATGGCCGGCGCCTGTGGTTCGGTTGCAGCGGTCTCGCTCATGGAAGTGTCCTCCTCCTGGGTCGTGCACCGGAGAGCGGTGCCATCCGGTCATGCCCAGAAGTGTTCTGCATCACAGGGCGACCATGAAGAGGCTGTCCTCTACGGGACAGGCCATGTCCCGGGCAGGCCATCGTGATATCTCCGACCCTCGTATTGAGACGCCGGAGGAATCGATGCGTGGTCTACGCTTCCGTTGCGCGCTGGAGCTCCAGCGGACTCACCCCGGTGCGAGCCTTGAAGACACGGGCGAAGTGCGAGGGTGAGGCGAAGCCGCACCGGCGGGCGATCTCGGCGACCGTCGTGCGCGGCTCGGAGACCAGCAGGGCCTCCGCGGCCTGCAACCGGTGGGCCTGCAGATGATCGGCGAACGTCTTGTTCTGCGCGGCGAACAGGCGGGAGAGCTGGCGTTCGCTCACCCCCGCGGCAGCTGCGACCTGCGCGCGGTCCAGTGCGAGATCGGCGAAGCGGTGCTCGATCTCCTGCACCGCCCGTCGATAGGCCGAATCCCTTCCAGTGTCCGTGGCGCGAGCCAACAACCGCTCCACCAGCCCGAAGGCCTCCTGCTCCACCCGGTGCGGGTCCTCCTGGGGCCGGCGCAGAGCGGAGTTGATCAGCGAGGCCAAACTCGTAGCCGCCGGGTCCTGGCCCGGGCTCCCCCCGCCCGTGGCGAAATCGAAGACCACCGGCTCCTTCAAAGGCTTTCCGTGCGTCAAGCGCACATACTCTTCGTGCGGAACGGTGAGCACCAGCTCCTGCAGGCCGCGGGAGAACCCGCGTACGAACGGCCGGTCGGCGTCGTAGAGCACCGCTTGGCCGGGCCTGAGCAGGATCATCCCCGTGGAGTGGTAGAAGAAGGCTTCACCGCTCAGGGCGAAGAAGATCGCCACATCACCGGTCGGGTGCTCAGCGATGATCCGTTCCGATCGCTCCACGATCTGGGATGAGCCCCTCACTCCGGCGAATCGTAGGGCAGGGAAATAGAGGTTGACCTCCTCCGCCACCAGCGGGGCGTTCTCCAGGGTGCGGATGTCCAGGCCGATGAGCGCCTTGGCGTTATGGGACTCCCAGTACTCGATGCGGTGAATGGCCGGAATCTGGGCCGTCGAAAAACTGACCAAGCCCGAGGGCGGGTGAGCGCCCTGAAGTTCCGTCACTGCATCATCCCTCCGACGAACGTGTGAGATACAACACTCCCTAGTTATAGAGACTCCGGGGACATCAATCCACTGCAGGGACGACTGCCCCGGGACAACCACCGCCAACCTCCGCTGACTTCACCCTCCGCTGACTTCACCCTCCGCGCTTTCCACGCCTCCCGCCGCGGCAAGCACGTTCGGTCGGCAAGACCTGCCAGATCCTCCCTCGCCATGTCACAGGGGAAGCAGGAAGCAGTGCTACTTAACGTATGGCCCGGATAGCGGCCATCAGCTGACTCGGACAGCGCCCGGTCCTGCGGCAGGCCCCCGCGGCGCTTCCACCGGTGCTGGTGCCGTCACTAGCCTGGGGGTACCACGACCGGCGCCGGGGACGTCCGGTGCGGGACACGGGGCGGGGAGCACGAGATGGATGCAGGACGTGGGCACCCCGACAGCGACGAGCGAAGCCCGCTGCCCGGGGGCGGTGCCCGACGGGCCACCGTGGTGCTGTGGGCGCACCGGTCCGGCTTCCTCGTCACCAGCGTGCTGTCCGGCTGGGGCGTCTATCATCTCGTCCTCGAGGAGGTCGACGACGACGGGCGTCTGCCCTGGTTGTTCCTGCCCCTCTGGGTGCTGTCGGCCTATGTGCTCCTGCCCCGGTTGAATCGTCTGCTCACCGGCATCTACGTCCCCAGCTACTTCATCGGGCGCGCCCGCACCTCCGACGGCCTGCTGGGGGACCCGGTCAACCTGGCGGTGGTCGGTACCCCCGCGCAGCTGTCCGCCGCGATGGTCGGGGCCGGCTGGACCGCCGCCGATCCGCTGACCCTCGGCACCGGCTGGCACATCGTGCGGGCGTCCCTGCTCCGCCGGAGCTACCCGGCGGCGCCCGTCAGCCCCCTGTTCGCCTTCGGGTCCAGGCAGTCCCTGGCGTTCGAGCGGGAGGTGGCGGGCAGTCCGGCCCAGCGCCACCACGTCCGGTTCTGGATCTGTCCGCCGGGGTGGAGGCTCCCCGGCGGGTACGCCGTCGACCTCATCGGGGCGGCCACTTTCGACCGGCGCGTGGGACTGTCCCTGTTCACCCTCCAGATCACGCACAAGATCGCCGCGGACACCGACCGCGAGCGTGACCTCGTCGTCTCGTCCCTGCATGCCGTCGGCGCCACGGTCCACGTCGTGGAGCAGTACTCCGCCGGCTATCACGCCCGCAACGGAGGCGGGGACGCCATCGAGACGGACGGCGACCTGCCCATCATCGATGTCCGCCCGAATCGGTGGAGCGGATGATCAGCGTTCTGGGTTGGGGGTGAAGGTGTGGCCCAGGGCGGTGGAGACCTCGGCGAAGATCCGTGTGGCCGGGGTGGCGCACGGCAGGGTCCTGGGGTCATCGGCCAGCACCGGGGACTCCGGGCAGGCCCCGGAGGGAATGTCGCTGGTGGCCTGCACGACCACGGTGGTGTCGGTGGTGGTGTCGTAGTAGACGGTGGTGTTGTACCCGGGCTGCGTCCCGGTGTGCCCGACCCAGCCGTCGATGCACCCGAAGCCCAGCCCGTACCCGGACTCGGGGGGCTGGAACGAGGTGAGGCGCTCTCGCTGGGCCTCCGGTTCCAGCAGGCCGTGCCCGGTGCCCAGTGCCCGGCCGTAGGCCAGCAGGTCGTCCACGTCCGAGATCAGGGCCCCGGCGGTGGCTCCCCAGCTGGGGTTCCAGTGGGTGGCGTTGGCCGGTGCCTCCGGCGTCGCGGTGTCGCCCTGGAGCGTGAAGCCCTGCGCGAAGGGGTCCGGCATCTCGGTGGACACCCCGGGCCAGACGGTCTCGTCGAGCCCCAGCGGGTCGAAGATCTGCTCCTCCAGGACCTCCCCGACCGGCTGGCCGGTGACCTGTTCGACGACGAGGCCCAGCAGGATGTAGTTGGTGTTGGAATAGTCGAACTGGGCACCGGGGGCGAACAGCGGGGATTCCGAGACGCCGACGGCGACCAGCTCCTCCGGGGCGAAGACCTGCTGCGGATCCGCGAAGAAGCGGTCCGTGAACTGGGTGCTGCGGGTGTAGCTGGCCACCCCGCTGGTCATGTCCGCCAGATGGCGCAGGGTGATCTGCTCTCCGTTGGGGATGCCGTCGACGTAGTCGGCGATGGGGTCCTCCAGGGATAGCTCACCCTCCTCGGCCAGCTGCAGGATCAAGGTGGCGGTGAAGGGCTTGGTGACCGATCCGACGCGGGTGTGCACCCCCACCTCCATGGGCTCCCCGGTGGCCGGGTCGGCCACCCCGTAAGCGGCCGTCCAGGTGCCCTCCGGTGTGGAGACCCCCACCACCGCACCGGGGGCGGAGGCCTGGGCGAACGAGGCCCGAGCGGCGGCGTCCAACGTCGTCGCCAGCTCCTCGGGCAACGGCTCGGCCATCTGCGCGGAGGGCTCTCGGGTGACGACGTCGTCGACATCGGTGACACAGGCCTCCGATCCCGTGGCCGAAGCCGACGGTGCCGCCGCGGCGGCCGGAGTGGCCGCCGGCCCGGCCGGGGAGGGCAGCGCGGCGGTTGCCCCGCCGGTCCCGAAGAGGAGCACCGCCGCCGTGGCGGCGGCGAACGTGTGACGCGTGGATCGTGCAGGTGAGGACATCTTCGTTTCCTTCTCGATCGGCGCAGGCCGCTTCCGGGGAGGGCCTGCACCCGGAGAACAGTGCTTCAGGCTCAGTCGTCATGGGCGACGACGTCGACCCCTGCGCCGCACTCCACCGCGAAGGCACATCCCGACAGCACGCACGGGCCATGGAATCGATGAGATCACGGACCGGTCCACGGCCCCGGATCACGCACCGGCCCCGGCGAACGCGTGGGACAGGCGGTGCCCCCAGCGTAGGACGGCCTTCCGGACCGGCCGGCCGACCTGCCCCGGATCGTTACCCAACCACCGAAGATGTCACGCCCCCTCTGCGGCCGGGGCGCCACCTGGGTCGTGGAGACGACCAAACAGCGAATGAGCCACGTGGGCAGCAGATGCGAGATCGACCCGGACCTCTCCGTTTTACACATGGCCTGTTAACGGTCGGCGCACGGTGCGACTACCTTGTACATCGCCCATGGTCCGTGTGGTGTCCGGGCCTCGCGTCCGGTCTTCGATATGGCTGTGGCAGTGCTCGAGTAGGGCGACACTTTGGTGATCACCACGCTGGACCGGTGGGGTCGGTCGACGCAGAACATGCTGATGTTCGCCGAGGCGCTGCGGGGGAGAGGTGCCGGGCTGCGGGTGCTGAACCTCGGTGAGAGTAGACGTGGACACGCACACCCCACGATGGGATCGATGGTCTTCACCGTCATGGCCGCCCTGGCGCAGATGGAGCTGGAGATCAAACGCGAACGAGTCAGCGACTCCGTGGCCAAAAGGAGGGCGGCCGGCAAGGACCTCGGCGGGCGGTGCCAAACTTTCACCGACTCCCGAATTCGCCACGCGCTGCGGCTCATCGAGGACGGGGAGCCGGCCACCCAGGTGGCGCGGGACCTGGGGATGTCCCGGGCCGCCCATTACCGGCGGATCCGGGAGTTGCCAGCGACGGCAGGCTGAGGGCTCAGTCAGTAGACTTTCCTGTCGCGCTGCCCAGACCCGTGCTCCATCAGAAGTGTCAGGTGCGGTTGTTCTATCTGTGGTGCAGGAATGGCGCTGCGATGATGACGGCCATGAGAGGGGCGAGCATGAGCACGGGTGCGAGCCAGGGGAGAGCGGTGACCACGACTCCTCCGACGGCGGCTCCGGCGATCAGGGCCAGGAGGATGACCAGCCCGGGCAGTTGCTCGCGGAAGAGTCTTCCGCCGGCGAAGGTAGCGACCAGCTTGGTGAGGGTTGTCCACCGAGCTTTGCCACGACTAGCGTCAAACGTGCAACCCGCAAAACTACGCGAGCGAGCAGGGGGACTGGGCATGTTGGAGACCACGGTGCAGCCCGGCACCAATATCGTCACCATCGACTACCGCGGAGGCCTCACTGTCGAGGATGAGCAGCGGATGCGCCAGGTGCTCGACGAGGTGCTCCGGGACCACGGCGATCTGCGGGTACTGGCAGTCCTCGGCTCGATCGACGTTTCGGCAGTCGAGCCCAAGGCGGCGTGGATGGATATGAAGGCCGCTGGATACCTTAAGCGGATGGATCGCCTGGCGGTGGTCTCCGACGCGGCTTGGGTGTCGAAGCTGATCGAGTCGACCGCCGAGCTGGCACACGTATCCGTCCGCACTTTCCCGGCCGACCAGCACAACTCGGCGCTGGCCTGGATTGCCCAAGCCTGACTGCGGGCCGCTGAAGCCCCCGGCGAGCACCAGCACCGGGATCTGACTCCCTTTTACACGGCCCGCGGGTCTCGGCGGTGCACATCATCGGCCCCAGTGATCGCCACGGCCAAAGGTGGTCTCTCGGAGGTGACCAGCACGTGATCTTCGGTGCCCTTCTTGCCGCCGTCGGTGGAGCTGGGGTCGGTCAGCTCGTCCCTTTCCTGTCCGGTTTCTGTCCAGACGCTGACCGATTCCAAGCAGGCCCTCGAGCAGTCGAGCAGGCCCTGCCGGCTTAGTTCCTGAAGTACAGCGCGGTGGAGTTCCTCCCACACCCCGGCCCTCCTGCCAGGCCTGCAGCCGGCGCCAGCCGATGATTCCCGAACCGAAGCCCAGCTGTATGGGACTCTTTTCCAGGCGATGCCGTTCTCGGTCACGAACAGGGTGCCCTCCAGAGAGGCACGGTCATTGGCCCGTGGCCGCCCGCTTCTCCCGTTCTTCGCCGGCGGAGGCGGCAGGATCCACGGTTCGAGCATGTCCCGGCAACTGGTCGATGACCAGTCGCTGGGACGGACTCTGCCTCGTCATGGGAATCATGATCGTCATCGACCCGCGGGCTTCGCTGCCCCCGGACTTGGGCCGTTGAGAGCATTTCCTAGCCGGCGGCGGGGGTGGGCTTGCCCCCCACGTAGGTCGCCGAGTGTCCGAAGCCGACGACCTCGTCCTGGCCGCGGCCGTTCACGTCGGCGAGCTTGCGGGGGTACCGGTCCTCGGTCCAGCCGTCGTTGTAGCCGAACACGTGGTACTCCTGGAACGGGTCCCCGAAGGTGTTGTCGGTCAGACCGTGAGCCACGTGGACGCCCGTGTCCCCGAAGCCGACCACGTCCGCGGTCTCGTCGGCGTTGAGGCGGCCGAGGGTGCGCAGGTGCCGGTCACCCCGCCACCCCTGGACGTAGCCGAAGTCCTCGACCTCGAGCGAGGCCGTGGAGAAGCTGCGCTCGGCCTCGGCCTCGGCGTAGGACACGAGGACCCCGCGATGTCCGAAGCCGACGATGTCCGCGGCCCCGTCTCCGTTGACGTCACCCAGCTCCCGGGGGTGCTGCCCCACGCGCCACCCCTGGTCGGAGCCGAAGTCGGGGACCCTCAGCTCCGGGGAGGTGAAGGGGTCGAAGGGGATCGTGAAGTACGACACGTACGCGCCGGCGTCGCCGAAGCCGACGATGTCGAGCGCCCCGTCGCCGTCCATGTCGGCCAGCTCGCGGGGGTGCTGGTCCACGCGCCAGCCGTCGTCGTACCCGTAGTACTGGCTGCGCGGCACAGGGTCCTCGAACTGCTGGTCGGTCTGACCGATCGCGGGCTGGCCGAACGCCACGTGGACGCCGGCGTTGCCGAAGCCGACGATGTCCGCCGTCCCGTCCCCGGCGAGGTCGGCGACCTCGCGTGGGTGCCGGTCGACCCGCCAGCCCTGGTCGTACCCGAAGTTCTCGACCTTCAGCACCGCCGGGGTGAAGGAGCCGTCGGCCTCGGCGTAGGAGACGTAGACGCCGGCGTCGCCGAAGCCGACGAGGTCCTCGCGGCCGTCGCCGTCCACGTCGGTGACCGTGCGCACGTGCTGGGAGTTGTTCCAGCCCTGTGCCGTGCCGAAGTTCTGTACCGTCAGCGTCGGGGCGGTGAACGTGGTGTCGGACTGGCCGTAGGCGACGAACACCCCGGGGTCGCCGAAGCCGACGATGTCGGCTATGCCGTCGCCGTTGACGTCCCCGAGCTCCCGCACGTGCTGGTCCACGCGCCACCCGTCGGTGTAGGAGAACATCGGGAACGCGGTGGTGGTGTGGGAGGCGTGGGCCGGGGACCCCAGCGCCAGGCCGGTCGAGACCAGCGCCGCCGTCGAGGCGCCTGCGACCAGGCGGACAGGCGTGGAGAGCTTCATGGTGTTCCTCTCAGGGACCGGGGCGCCGCCCCCGCCCTCGGGCAGGGGCGGCGCGACAGCGGACCTGTGCGTCAGAGCATCTCGGTCAGGGTCCGGGAGTACCCGAAGCCGACCACCTCGGCTCGCCCGTCGCCGTTGACATCGGCCAGCTTGCGCGGATACATGCCGACGCGCCAGCCCTGGTCGTAGCCGAACTCGTCCAGCCAGAAGTTGGCGTCGGTGAACGTCTCGTTCGGCTGGCCGTAGGCGACGTAGGTGCCGGCGTTGCCGAAGCCGACGATGTCGGCGGTGGCGTCGTTGTTGGCATAGGCCAGCTCGCGCGGGTGCTGGTCGACGCGCCAGCCCTGGTCCCAGCCGAAGTTGCGCACGAGCAGGTCCGGATGGATGAGGGCACCGTCGATCTGGCCGTAGGAGACGTGGACGCCGGCGTTGCCGAAGCCCACGACGTCCGCGGTGCCGTCCCCGTTGACGTCGGCGAGCTTGCGCGGGTGCTTGTCGACGCGCCAGCCCTGGGCCCAGCCGAAGTCCTCCGCCTCCAGGGCCGGGCTGGTGAAGGTGCGGTCCGGCTGGCCGTAGGAGACGTAGGTGCCGGCGTAGCCGAAGCCGACGATGTCCTGGAGCCCGTCGCCGTTGACGTCGGCCAGCGTCCGCGGGTACTGGTCCTCGTCCCATCCGCCGTCGGCGCCGAAGCTGCCGAGCTTCAGCTCCGGTGCGGTGGGACTGTGGAGGGGGACCCCGTAGGAGACGTAGGTTCCGGCGTTGCCGAAGCCGACGATGTCGGCGGTGCCGTCGCCGTCGACGTCGCCCAGTACCCGCAGGTGCTCGTCCGTGGTCCAGCCCTGGGCGGTGCCGAAGTCGCGAACCTCCAGGGCCGGGTCGGTGAGGTCGCCGTCGGACCTGCCGTAGGAGACGTAGGTGCCGGCGGCCCCGAAGCCGACGATGTCGGCGTTGCCGTCGCCGTTGATGTCGGCGAGCTCGCGCGGGTGCTGGTCGACGCGCCAGCCCTGGTTGTAGCCGTAGTCGTCCAGCACGAGTTCGGGTGCGGTGAACGTCCGGTCGTCGCGGCCGAACGCCACATAGGTGCCCTGGTCGCCGAAGCCGACGATGTCGTCGTTGCCGTCACCGTTGACGTCGGCCAGTTCCCGTTCGTGCTGGTCGACGCGCCAGCCGTTGGTGTAGGTGAAGTAGGGCTGGGCCGCGGCGTGGGCGGCGGTGCCCGTCGCGGCGACACCCCCGGCGGCCAGGGCAGCGGTCGTGGCGCCGGCCAGGAGTCGTGAGGTCTTTGGGTGCTTCACTTCTGATCCCCCCATGGTGGAGTTCTTCGGTTGGCACGGACGGAATGCCGGCGGCATCATCACCCTCTTCGGTCGCTTCTCGTGGCGGCCGAGCGTTCCGTCGTTCGTTCCGGCGTCCCGCGGGACCGTCCGTGTGACGGGTCCGATGTGCCGGAGATCACAGGCGCGCCGGTCCGTCCAGGCTAGGCCGCCCGTCGTGCACGTGCAAACATCAGTGCGAAACTCCATGGCTCTTCGTTATGGAGGCGTAAGGTCCGTTGCCCTGACCCTGGGAGGGGCGTGGGGGACTGCCGCACCATCAGGGGATAATTGATCGCGATTCAATCCCCTTTCGTTTTGGATATGGCCGGCTACCGGACACGTTCCACGGAGTTGACGTGGCAATGGGAGTTCCTGAACCTGGATGCGCTCACAGCCGGCGGCTTCCAGGTCCCGGATCTGCAGTGCCGTGTCCCGCTCGGCCGAACTCACCCGCGCGTAGCGTCGGCGTGCCACCAGTTCCGATCCCGCCGAAGGATCGTTTGATGAGTTCGCCCTGTGACGTTGCATCGCCTTCGTGAAGCGGGTCGCGGCGCCTGCTCCCTCGGTGCGGAGGACTTCGGAAACCTGTGCTGCCAACTTTGGAAAATGACACCCGCCCGCATGTTTCCGCGGACCAGCCACCCACCAACGGAGGTATGCCCGGGTGTCGACACGGCAGCAGGACGCGGACCGTCAAGTGTTCGATCTCCCGGATGCAGGCGTACGGCGCGATGATCTCGATGTCGATCCTGGCGTGTCCGGAGGGCGTGCTTCCCGTGCGCAGTCCGACAAGGCAGTGGACGCCCTTGGGGACGTCGACGGCGAGCCTGTACCGGCGGATCCGGGAACTTCCCGTACCGGTCGCCTGCGGGACGCCCGTCGACGGATCCGGAGCAGCGCCGAGGTCGGGCCGATCGGGGGAGCGGATACCAGGATCTGGTCAACGGGGTTGCATCCGGTGCCGGTGCAGCAGGGTGGTCACTGTCTCCGTGGGGTCTCGGCCCCGCCACGGCAGCGGACATCTGCCGAACCCCGTCCGCGCTGGTCGTCTCCGTCCCGTCCGCCCACGCGCGTCGCAACGGATTCCCAGTTTCGCCGGCAGGCCAAGGCCTGGAGAGAGCCGGGGTCCGGCTCGCTCATGCTGCCGACGCTGTGCCGCGGTGACGACATGTCCCGTGCGGGTCCCGGACGGTGGGGCGCCCGGGACCCGCGCAGAACGGGGATCAGCGCTTCATGAGGGCGAAGACCCCCCAGCCGAGATACTCACGTGTGGAACGCGCGTAGCGGGCGGGCTCGGTGGTGAGTTCTTCCCGCACCTCGGTGGCCAGTTCGTCGTCCGGGTTCTGGTCGAGCCAGCGGCGCATGTTGAGCCACTGGGCCGCGGCGTAGCGGTCCCAGCTGTCCTGGTCGGCCAACATCATCTCCACGACGTCGTATCCGAGATCCTGGAACTGTGCGATCAGTTCCGGGAGGAGCAGGAAATCAGCGATGCCGGTGGCGTGGCATGCCTTGGCGGTGTCCTCGTCCGGAGGGGTCCGCCGCCAGTAGGGCTCGCCGATCAGCATCACTCCTCCCGAGCGGAGGCTGCGGTCGAGCAGCTCAACGGTTCCGGCGACGCCGTTGCCGATCCACGTGGCGCCGACACAAGCGGCGAGGTCGACCGGCTGGTCCGCGACATAGCCGGCGGCGTCACCGTGGACGAACTCGACGTGGTCGGCGACGCCGAGTTCGGCGGCGCGGGCCCGGGCCTGCTCGGTGAAGACCGTGCTGAGGTCCACCCCGGTGCCCGTGAAGCCCAGGTCACGTGCCCAGGTGCACAGCATCTCGCCCGAGCCGCTGGCCAGGTCGAGCACCCGTGTCCCGGGGGCGAGGCGGAGCGCCTCGCCCAGGGCGGCGAGCTTGTCCGCGGTCAGCGGGTTGTGGATCCGGTGGGTGCTCTCACGGATGGTGAAGATGCGGGGAAGGTCCATGACCAGATTCCTTTCCGTCATGCCCTGCGGTGGGAAGAGCGGTTGATGGCACGTCGCATGCGCGCGATCTCCTTGGTGGGCCGCTCCAGCTCGGCGCGGAGCCGCGCGTCGGTGCGGGAGGCGGCATGGGCGTTCTCGCGCTGCAACCGGTGGTAACTGTCGAGGCGCCGCCGGGCGAGGTGGCCGTCCTCGATGGCGGACAGCACAGCGCAGCCCGGTTCGGTGATGTGGGCGCAGTCCGCGAAACGGCATTCCCGCGTCAGCTCGGTGATCTCGGCGAATGTCTGGTCCAGACCCTCCTCGGCATCGTGCAGGCCCACGCCTCGCAACCCTGGGGTGTCCAGCAAGACCCCGCCGTGGGGCAGCGGCAGAAGTTCCCGCCAAGCGGTGGTGTGCCGGCCCTTGCCATCGCTGCTGCGCACCTCGCCGGTGGCCAGTCTGTTCTCGCCCAGTAGGCGGTTGCCGAGGGTGGATTTGCCCGTTCCCGAGGGCCCGAGCAGCACGACCGTGCTCGTCAGGACAGCGGCAAGGACGTCGAGGCCCTCCCCGGTGGCGGCGCTGGTGACCAGCACCTCCACACCTGGGGCCACCGCGGCCACCTCGGAGATCGCCGACACCGGGTCGGCACACCGGTCGGCCTTGGTGAGCACCACCACAGGTGCGGCGCCGCTGCCCCAGGCCAGGGCGAGCATCCGCTCAATCCGCCCGTGCTTGAGCGGGTCGACGAGCGAGACGGTCACCGCCACGGTGTCGACGTTCGCGGCCAGTACCTGGGCCTGGGAAGTGCGCGATGCAGTGGAGCGGACCACGGCGGTCCGGCGCTCCAGTACCTCCACGACGGTGGCGGAGGCGGCCGCCGTGGCCGGCCGGACGGCCACCCAGTCACCGGTGCACGGCGTCAGCCGGTCACTGGTATCCGTCGGAGGAGCGACCATCGCGCGGACGGGCCCTGTCTCGGCGACGATGTCGCACAGGCCGCGTTCGGCCCGCACCACGCGGCCCGGAACCAGCCCGTCGGTCCGCGACGGAGTGAAGGAGCGCTCACGTTCCGCGTCCCAGCCGTAGTCGGCCAGAGCCAGGGCGCGCGCAGAAGATGGGAAAGCAGGTTGGTGTGAACCGGATTGATGAAACAACGTGGAGACCTTTGAAAAGGGGCCTCGCCGGACGGCAGACGTGCCGGTACTACTCCCACAGGGGAGGAAGGCAAGCGAAGGTCAGGACGAGACCCGGGAAGTGAGGATGATCCGGGCATCGCATGCAGCGATGGTCTCCACGACAGTCATCAACTCACCTCCTTGAATCTCCGTAAGCGAACGGCTTCTCGCTACACCCCCAATATAACAGCCGCCGTGGACGTCGACGCCGTCGGGACGGCACGCTGGAAATGGGGACGCGGCGGACGCGGGCCTTCGTGGGGAGCGGTCCAACCTTCGTGGACCGTGCGCATGCCGGTGCGGTGCAGGCGTCTCCGCTCCAGGTGCACAGGGCGTCGACGACGGGGTGGTTTCTCGTCATGGTCGCAACACCTGAGGGAAGTCGGGCCATGACGGCACCGCTGAGAGGCCATGATCGCCGCGTCGAGCGGCGACAGCCGCCGGATTCCCGACCGAGGCGGTTCAGACGCTCGTCCGGGTGAAGGTCAGATGGGTGACTCCACTGGGCGAGGAGGTGGCCTCGACCTGATAGTTCGCTTCCAGACCCTCGAGCCCGTCCCAGAGGCGCACGCCACGGCCCAGCAGGATCGGGACCACCACCACGTGCAGATGATCTATGAGCCCGGCCGCAAGGAAGTCGCGGACCATGGTGGGTCCTCCACCGATGCGCACGTCCCGGCCGTCCGCGGCCTGGCGCGCCGTCTCGAGCGCCTCCGCGGGGGAGGCATCCATGAAGTGGAACGTGGTCCCGCCCTCCATCTCGATCGATGGGCGCGTCTCATGGGTGAGGACGAAGACGGGCGTGTGGAACGGAGGGTTGGGACCCCACCAGCCCCTCCACCCGGGGTCCTCGTGCCACCCGGGATAGCCGAACTTCCCCGCCCCCATGATCTCGGCGCCGATCCCCACACCGTGCTGCTGGGCGAAAGCGTCGTCCACGCCACCGCTGCCGCCCGGATCCCACCACCGGGTGGCGATCATCCATTGGTGCAGCCGCTGTCCGGCGTGCCCGAAGGGGGCGTCCTGGCTCAGGCCCTCACCGGTGCCGAAGCCGTCGAGCGAGACGGAGAAGCTGTGGACGCGGGCCAGTGACATGGCTGGTGCTCCCTCGATCTCGGTGACTCGGTCGTCCCAACGATGATGACTGCTCGGCGCACTCGGGGAAAGAGCCATCTGTCGCCGGCCGGGCTGGTCACCGGGCTCTGCGTCAATGGGCGAACTCCTACGGCGCCGTCCAGGTGGTGCTCCCCGGGGCCGGGCCGCACCGGGTCAGTGCGGTGGCGCACGCGGCGGCGGTCGCCCGGTGGGTCGGTGCGCGGCTCACGTCAGGCCTGCGTGGTCGGGGCATCGGGTGCCGTGCGGGGTTCTCGTGGATCAGGACAGGCGCACGCTCAGCCGGGAGTGGCCGAAGGCCACGATGTCGGCCCGGCCGTCGCCGTTGACGTCGCCGAGCAGCCGCGGGTACCTCTGCGGGGTCCACCCGGTGTTGTGCCCGAACTCGGGGGTCAGCAGCCGTGGTCCGGTCAGGGGATCGGCGCTGCCGTCGGAGATCCAGGTGCCGGCGTTGCCGAAGCCGACCACGTCGGCCACCCCGTCCCCGGTGAGGTCGGCCAGGGCCCGCGGGTGGCGGTCCACCCGCCAGCCCTGGGCCACCCCGAAGTCGGCCACCTCCAGGGCGGTGGGGGAGAAATTGATGTTCCTGGGCGGGGTGGGGATGGAGCCGGCCACGTGGATCCCGCGGTGGCCGAAGCCGACGACGTCGGCGCGGCCGTCGCCGTTGACGTCGGCCAGTTCCCTCACGTGCTGATCGACCCGCCACCCGTTGGCGTAGGTGAAGGACGGCTGGGCGGCGGCCTGGGCCGGGCCGGCCACCGCGGCCCCGGCGGCCACCAGCCCGGCGACCGACGCGACCGTGACCAGCCTCGACGTCAGTGGAAGTTCCATGGTCGCCCCCCACCAGAGAAGCCCCCTGTCAGGAGGAATTCTCCTCCCGACAGGGGCGGGGCAGCAGGTGCGAAGGATTGTGACGGTGAACCGCGATCCGGTGTGGTGGGGTGGCCCTGTGCGGACGACACTGCTCGGGGGGAAACGGATCGTGGTGCGGCTGACGGTCGTGGTGGCGACCGTGCTGGCACCACTGCTGCTGCTCGCCGCTCCGGCGGCTGCCCTGGAGCACGGGGCCGGTGCGGACCTGGAACGTGTGGACTCCTACGTCGCCCAGGCGATGGAGGACCGGGACGTGCCGGGGGCGGCCCTCGTCGTCGTGCGCGACGGGCGGATCGTGCACGCGAAGGGGTACGGCCGCGCCGATGGTGAGGGGCGCCCGGTGACGGCGCAGACGCCGTTCCGGATCGGCTCGGTGACGAAGTCGTTCACGGCCCTCGCGGTGATGCAGCTGGTCGAGGACGGAACGGTGGAGCTGGAGGCACCCGTGCGCCGCTACCTGCCCTGGTTCACCCTGGCCGACGAGGAGGCCGCCGGGCGCATCACGGTCTCCCACCTGCTGCACCACACCAGCGGCATCCCCGGCACAGCCGGCGGCGCCGCGCTGTTCGACCCGGCCCGCACGCTGGAGGACACCGTCCGCGCGCTGGCGGAAGTGGCACCCGATCGGCCCGTGGGCGAGTCCTTCGAGTACGCCAACGCCAACTACGCCGTGCTGGGGCTGCTGCTCGAGGAAGTCAGCGCGCAGTCCTACGCCGACTACATCCGGGAGCACGTCCTGGACCCGCTGCAGATGCGGCACAGCTTCGCCACTGCGACGAGTGAGGGCCGGGGCGAGCTCGCCGTCGGTCACCAGTGGTTCTTCGGGGTGCCGGTGGCCGTGCCGGATCGGTACGTCCCGGGATACGTCTCCTCCGGGTTCCTCAGCGCCAGCGCCGAGGACCTCGGTCACTGGCTCATCACCCACATGGAGGGCGGCCGCTACGACGGCGTGTCGGTGCTCTCCCCGGAGGGCATCGAGACCTTGCACGCACCGGGTCCCGGCGCGTCGGTTCCCGGCATCCCCGGGGTCGAGCACACGGGCGGCGGCTACGCCATGGGGTGGTTCACCGGCGAGATGCACGGGGTCCCGGCGGTCTGGCACGGCGGCGGCGACCTGCGCAACAGCGCCATGCTGGTCATGGCCGAGGACGGGTGGGGAATGGCTCTGCTCGTGAACTCCGGCGACTACCTCACCGGCTCGGAGCCGACGGCGCACATCGCCTCGGGTGTGGTGCGCCTGCTCGACGGGAAGGAGCCCGTGCCGCTGGGGCGGCCGAGCATCGGATACACCTACCGGGTGCTCGACCTGGTCCTGGCGGCGCTGACGCTGCCCGTGCTGGCGGCGGCGGTCCGCCTGCCGCGGTGGTACCGCGGCCTGCGACGACGTCTCCTGACCGGCAACCCGGGGCGGCGCACCACCCTGACCGTGCTTCGCGTGGCCGTCGAGCTGCTCCTGCCGGTGGCCGCACTGGCCCTGGGGCCGGAGCTGGCCCTGGCGCCGGCCCTGGAATCGGAGCTGTCCGCCTCGTGGCGGAACGCGTGGGCCGCCGTCCCGGACCTGGTGCTGTGGCTGTCCGCGGTCGCGGGGGTGCTCCTGGCCGTGGGGCTGGTCCGCGGCGTGCTGCTGGCGCGTGAACTCGCCCGGAGAAGGCGCCCGGCCCCGGAGCGGCCTCCGGCAACCGACTCTCGCTGAGCCGTCCTGCGCCCGGTCTCCGAGGGCGCCCGGCGCGGAAGGACCTTGTGCGGGTCGAGTCCTCCGTCCTGGCCTTGTCTCCACACCACCGTCCGGAGCGGGCCGACAGTGGCCGTTGACACGGTGGGTGAGTCGCGTCGCTCGGCCGGTGGGGACGGGGACCGAAATATCCGATCGACCAGCCGGAAGCTCCTTCCGCCCGTCAGGCCCATGCCGCACCATGTGGTGAAGGATCTGATGCCCGGTGCGATGTCGCCGACCGCACCGCCGAGGTCCGGCTCAGGCGCATTCCGTCCGGATCGGTGGGCACCCGCGCGGACGCCCTGGGGTATCCCTGCTCTGTCTGTCCCATGCAAGCCTCAGGAGGCGTGATGTGGACTTTCCGGAACGTCGTGGCGATCGGCCTGTTCCTGTTCGGCACGACCTTCTTGTGGATGACGGCCGCCATGGCCGGCAAGGCGGTGCCCCCCAAGGGAGCGGCCTGGACACTGGCCAACGTCCTGGCCTTCCTGGCGGTGATCGGATTCACCGTCACCGCGTGGGCAGTCTTCAAGCAGTACGCATGGTGGGACACCGCCGGGCTGGTGTCCGGGATCATCGGGCTGGTGGCGGTCGTGCCGTTCGTCCTGGGGCAACGCCGGCTCGAAGTCGGTCTCGGCGATCTCGGGGTGCAGATCAACCTCTGGATGCACGTCCTGGGCAGCGCGGCGGTCATCGCGGTCGCACTGCTGCCGGCGGCCCGCAGCTGGGTCACGGAGCATCTGTAGGGTGGCTGATCCTTCCAGCTCCGCAACCGCGCACCGATGACGAGAGCCGGGGAGGGCACCCTCTGCGGAACAGCCGGACAGGCAGAGCGCGAGAAGGCCGAAGTCCATGAAGATCGAGCACCGTTCTGGCTCCCATCCCCGTGACGCGGACCGGGCGCGAGGACCGGCGTCTGCGGCATCCCGAGGCGGACGCTCGTCGGATGCGCGCCGACCCGAAGCGGCGGACACGCGTGGCCTGCCGTGGCCTGCGGTAGTCGTGCTGCTGCTCGTCGTCGTGGCCGCTGCCGTGCTGGCGTACCTGCCTCTCAGCCTGACGCCGAGCCCGGTGCCCACCGCCGCGCCGGCCCACCAGTTCTCCGCGGAGCGGGCGATGACCGATCTGCAGCGCGTGGCCCCCCGGCCACGTCCCATGGGATCGGCCGCCCACCAGGAGGCGGTCGCCACCCTCCAGGACGAATTGGCCGATCTGGGCGTGGAGTCCGAAGTCGTCGAGAAGGTGGTCGCCCGGCCCGACTTCGGGACCGTGTTCGCGGCCCGGCTGCGCAATGTCATCGCCCGCATTCCCGGTACCGACAGCACCGGTGCGGTGCTGCTCATGAGCCACTTCAACTCGGTGCCCGCCTCCCCGGCCGCCAACGACGGCGGCCGGGGAGGCGTGACCGCCCTCGAGACCATCCGCGCGATCCGCGCCACTGGCCCGGTGCGCAACGACGTCATCGTGTGGTTCGGCGACGCCGACGAGACCACCGCCATGAACACCGAAGCCCTCACGGACCACCGGTGGTTCCAGGACGTCGAACTGGCCCTGGCCTTCGGAGGCATCGGCACCCGCGGCCCCAGCCTGCTCAGCTTCGCCGGGACCGGTCATCCCGGAACACCGCTGCCACCGCAGGCGGTGGGGGAGAGCACGGGGGTGCAGCTCAGCGGCGGGTCGTTCAGCACGGAGGAGGGTCGCTGGCTGCATGACGCCCTGGAGGTCCTGCCCCGGCCGGTACCGGTTCTCCTGTTCAACGACGTAGCCCTGGGCGCCGGTCCGGACCTCGCCACGGCCGTGGCCGGCACCGACATCGCCGCGCTGAGCTTCGCCCAGATCGGCGACACCTCCGGCTACCACACCGACCTCGACCGCCCTGACCGGACCGCCCTGGGCAGCCTGCAGTCCAGCGGCGACTCCGCCCTGGCGCTGGTGCGCCACTTCGGGGCCGTCGACCTCACCGCCCCGGCCCCCACAGAGGGCCTGGTGGCCTTCAGCGCCGGTCCCGGTCGGGTGGTCGCCTACCCGGTGTCCTGGGCCCTGCCGCTGGCCGCCGCCGCGGGGGCCCTCGTGGTCGTGGCCATGGCCGTCGGCCGGCGGCGGCACGTCCTGACCCTGACCGGGGCGCTGAGCGGGATCCTCGCGTGCACGGTGAGCACCGTGCTCGCCGCTGCTCTCGCCGCGGCCGTGACCGTGATGCTGCGGCCGGAGGTGCACTTCGCCCGCAACCCCTACGGCTACGGGTGGCGTGCGCTCCTCCTGGTGGCTCTGGGCCTGGCCTGCTCCGCGGCGGTGTACCTCGGCGCGGCACGCCTGCTCAGGACCGCCCAGCGCGTCCTGGGCATGGTGACCGGCCCGCTCGTCGTGCTGACGGCGGCCGCTGTGGTCACCGGCGGCGGGCCTGCCCGCCGCCAGTTACGTCTTCACCTGGCCCGCGCTGGCCGCCGCGGCCCTGTTGACCTGGCGGGTGCTGGTACCGCACCAGGCCGAACGGCCGTGGGCGCTCACCGCGGGGCTGGCTGTCGTGGGCGTCGTCGTGGCGATCGTGGCCGTGCCCGTGGTGTACCTGCTGGCGAACGGCACCTCGGTGCTGCAGTCGGTGTTCGCATCAGTGGTCACGGTCGTCGTCGTCCTGCTGGGCGGCGCCCTCACGGCCCATTTCCTGGTGCTGGCCCGTCGCCGCTGGGTCGTTCCGGCCGCCCTGTTCGCCACGACCGGAGCCCTGGGCATCGCGAGCCAGGCCGCTGCCGGCTTCGACACCGAGCGACCGCGACCTGACCACATCCAATACGCCCTTGACGCCGAGACAGGTCGCGCGCAGTGGCTCTCGGCCGGAACGGCCCCGGACGACTGGACCGAGCAGTTCTTCGCGCAGGGCTACACCGCAGACCGGTTGGCCTTCTCTCCCAGCTACTACTTCGGTCAGTCGATCGATGTCGTCACCGCCCCCGCCCCGTCCATCGAGCTGGCTCCACCGGAGATCGAGCTTGTCGAGGAGCGCATCGAGGCCGGGGTGCGCACGGTGACGATGCGTCTGACCTCTCCCCGTGGGGCACCCACGGCGCACCTGGATCTCGACCTGCCCAGCGACCTGATCGCCGCCGACGTGGAGGGACAGGACCTGCTCGTCCCCGAAAGCCAGGCCCTCCGCGAGCTGCCGATCACCGCGTACAACCTGGGGGAGGAAGGACTGCGGATCACCGTCTCCACCCGGGGTGCCGGCCCCATCACCGGCACGCTGACCGACTACAGCAACGGCCTCCCCCCGGTGCCGGGGATGACGATCCGGCCCCGCCCGGCCGACCACATGCCCGCCCCCTACGACTTCCGCGACCCCACCTCTGTGCAGACCAGCGTCCGGATATGAGGATCCGCCTCGAGGACCGCCTGCCTCGGCGGTGCGGGCGCCGCAGGAGCGCACTCAGAGGAACTGCAGGCACTGCCGATCGGGTCCGTAGCCATTTGAGGCACCGACGCGGCGCCGCGGGTCGCACAGCGATATCCGCGGCAGGCCTCCCGCTCCTCCTGGCTCAGCCGCAGGTTCGGGTCCTTCTCCTCGGCGGCCAGGACTTCCGCGTCGGCGATACGGGCCCGGCACCGCCGGCCGCGTCCACGGCGTCGGTGCACGCCGGCCGCTGAGGCCCCTCTCCTCGGCGCGGTCAGAGGCTGGCCGATGCGCTCAGGGGCGGGCATCCTTGCCGGCGCCGAGTTCGGCGGCGATCGCGGTGGCCCAGGCGTCGATCGCCGGCCAGTCGCGGAAGTCGCCGGCCGGGGTGGCGTCCTTCGCGGCGGGCATGTGGCGGACCAGCCGCTCTCCGAGCCCGATCGGTGGCGCGTCCGGATCGAACGCCCCGAAGAAGACCTGCTCCCCCCCGGGGGTGGAGCATGTCGGTGAGCTCGTCGAACTCCTTCGGGCGGGTGGCCTCCAGGACGTCGCGGCCCTCCTCGTCCGTGCGGTCGGTGCCGAGCGGGCCGCTGCTGAACAACCAGACCGGTCGTTGCTCGAGCTCGGCGCGGTAGCGGCGGGCGAAGGCGGTGGCGTCCTTGAGCCAGTGGAACATGTAGGCGGCGCCCCCGAGCACTACGGCGTCGTAGGGGCCGAGGTCGCGGACCTCGGCCACGGGGTGGGCCTCCGCCCGGAGACCCGTGGCGCGCAGAGCGGCGGCGATGCGTTCGGCGATCCCGGCCGTGGCACCGTGCCGGCTGGCGTAGGCGACGAGAACGTTCATGACAGGTCCTCTCTGGTATGCGGTCCTTCGGCTGGTGCGGATTCGCGCGGTGAGGGCCCTGCCGTGGGGTTCTGGGAGGGGGACGAGCGACGACGCCCTCCCACCGCCCGCCACAGCAGCACGCTTCCTGCGGCGATCAGGGCCAGGGGCCACACAAAGTTGAGCACCGCCAGCAGCGCTGTGGCCTCCAGTGCGCTGAACGCTGCCAGCACCGCCAGAACGGCCGCCGGGATCCACGCCCACCACCGTCCCCGCCCTCCGGGCAGCACCGCCACCAGCGCGAAGGTCAGTGCCAGCCCGGCGAAGAACAAGGCCCCCTGGAGCGGTTCAGCCAGTCCGGCCTCGGTCAGGCCCGCCTGCAGTGCCAGCGTCATCAGCACCCCGGCGGGGATCACCGCCCACCAGCGGTGCCCGTCGCGCAGATACACCGCGGCGAATCCGACGCCGATCCCCGCCAGGAACAGTGCCCCGCCCCATTGGTCGCTGCCGGCCATGTCGGCCTCATCGGCCAACATCACCAGACCCAGCCCGGCCAGGGCACCGCCGGGAATCGCCGCCCACCATGCCTGCCGGTCGGTGACGAACAGGTACCAGAAGGCCGCCGCGGCCACGACGAACAGCGCGCGCCAGAACGATCCTGCGGCGATCAGCACACCGACCGCCTCGAGCAGCAACAGCACCCCGGCCACCAACAGCAGCGCACCGAACACGGCCCCCACGACCTTGCGCGACATCGTCCCCACCTCCAGCCTCAGGGTAGGTCCACGGCCGGTGCCTCGAGGATGGTGAACACCGATGTTTCACCCGGCACCAGGCGGCAGTGGCGCGCACCAGGTCTCCGGCCAGGACCGACCGTCGTGCGAGGGATCCGAACCCGGGTCATCATCCTCTGCGCCCCTCGACCGCCCCTCGACAGTCCCCGGCCGGGGGTCATGAGGTCCTTCCCCGGGACATGCCTGTGCCGACGGTGCGGAATCATGTGACATCCGGGGCGGAGACGAGCAGGACGAGGTTGCCCACCACGTCCCCGCTCTCCAGGAGCTCGTGGGCGCGGGCGGCTTCCGGCAACGGGAGACGGCCGGCGATCACCGGGCGGATCCGTCCGGCCTCGAGGAGGTCGTAGAGGGTGGCCCAGGCCTCCAGCAGCGGGCGGCGGTCCAGCCGCCACGACGTCGTCCCGTAGAGCCGGATCCTCGTCCCGCGCGGGACCAAGCGGTGCCCGGCCGCCCGGCCCACCAGACGCAGGGTCGCGGCCGGGGTACCAGGGTTGGCGTAGGCCACCAGCACGCCGCCGCGCCGCAGCACGGCCAGGCCCCGGTCCACCCAGTTCCCTCCCACCCCGTCGAGCACCGCGTCCACCCCCTCGGGCTCGAGGCGCCGCAGGGCCTCGACGACGTCCTCACCCACCACGTCGAGGGGCACCACCCCGTGGGCAGCGAGCCACGGGTGCTTGGCGGCGACGTCGACGCCGTACATCCTCAGTTCCAGCATCCGCCCGAGCTGCACCAGGGCGGTGCCGATCCCGCCGGCCGCCCCGGTGATCAGCACCGCCTGACCCCGCCGGATCCGGGCGATCCGGGAGAGCACCTGGTGGGCGACCAGATGGTTCAGCGCCACGGCCACCACCTCCCCCGCGTCCAGGCCGGCGGGAACCCGCATCAGGGGATGGCGGCGCACGTAGACGTACTCGGCGTAGCCGCCCTTCTCGGTCATCGCCACCACCCGGTCCCCGGGGGTCACGGCGGTGGCACCGTCCCCGACGGCGTCCACCACACCGACGACGGCGTAGCCGGGCACGAACGGAAACCGCGGCGGATACGTCGAGACCCCCTGTCGGGCCTGCACGTCGACCGCACTCACGCTGCACGCCTCGACCCGCACCCTGACCTCGCCCCGGCGCGGCGTCCTCAGACGGCGGCGCACGACCTCCAGCACCTCGGGGCCGCCGCGGCGGGTGGCGGCCACGCTGCGGTACTGTGCGGGCGGCGTCTGCCGCATCGTGCTCGGGACGGGACAGCGGTCGGCGAGGGCGGCCAGCTGCCGGGCGGCCTCCGGGCCGGTGATCGGGCGTCCGTGGCCGGTGGCCAGCACCCGCGGCCGCAGCCCGGCGAGCACGGCGATCGAAGCCTCCGCGGCCGGCCGGTCCCAGGTCGCGATCCACGGTGGCCCGCCGGCCCGCGGCGCCCGGGCCAGCAGCCCGCGCACCGAGTTGGGGTCCACCGTCAGCACAGCGTCCCCGGTCAGCAGCACCCCGTCCTCGGGCCGGTGGAAGGCGACGTGGCCGGGGGTGTGCCCCGGGGTGGGCACGCACCGCCACCCCGGCAGGCCGGGCACGCCCGCGGCCGGGTCGAAGGGGCGCACGACGTCGCTCATGTCCGACTCCTGGATCGCTCCCGGCGGCAGGAGCCGCAGCAGGGGCCGCATCAGCCACCGGTCCAGGGGATTGGCGTACTCGTCCAGCAGCTTCCCCGACGCCTGTGGCAGCTCGTCCGGGTGCACCCACACCGGCACCTCCCACCGGCGGGCCAGCTCCGGGGCCGCCCCGGAGTGGTCGGGATGGATGTGCGTCAGCACGATCGCCGCGGGCCGGGCCCCGGGACCGAACAACGACTCCGCCGCCGTCGCGATGAGCTCCTCCTGGCCGGTCCACCCGGCGTCCACCAGCACCCACCCGGCCCCGGAGACCACCAGATAGACGTTGGAAGCCCACCGGCCACGCCCGGTGCGCACCTGGTGCACTCCCTCGGCGACCATCACCGATTGCGAGGCTCTCCTGGTCATTCCTGTCCGCCTTTCCCGCCTGTCCGCCTTTCCCGCCTGTCCGCCTTTCCCATGGCCGGCCGGGTCCCCAGCATCGTTGCGTCCCGCCTGACGTGGTGGTGCGGACCGTGGTCCGGAGGTCGACCGCACCTGTCCTGAACCGCGTTCGCCGGTCCTCCTCCCCGGCACGCGTCGGCGCCGGGATCGCGGCAGCACTGCCGTGAGCCGCCCCACGGCCGGGCCTCCCGGGACCGGACCCCTCGTGCTCCAGGCTAGAGAGCCAGGGCGGCCGGCGAGCCGCCGGCCGGCATCGTCTCGAAACATGTCCTCGGCCGGCGCGCAGGCCGCCCTGGGGCCGGTGGGGGCCGGCCGCCGGTGGGGTCCGGGCGTTGTCACAATCGATCCGGTCCTGGGGCACTCGGCCGCTCACGTGCCTACGCTGGGAACAGACCTGAGAAGGGGGCAGGGATGCGGATTCTCGTGGGGTACGCCAGCGCGCACGGTTCGACCTCGGAGTTCGCCCGGCGGATCGCCCAGGAACTGGACGCGCGATCGGCCGCGGAAGGTCCCTGAGCTGATGCGTGCCGAGCCTGAGAACCGTCCCCGGCGCGGCAGGAGCGAGGCTCCCGATGGTCCGGCTCGCCCGCTGTTGTGGTTGTGCGCCGGCATTGCGGTGCTGGCCGGCATCGCTGTGGCCGTGGGGCTGCTGCAGCAGGGTGGGCCAGGTCCTTTCCCGGCCGGGACGGTCCGCGGGCAGACGGTGGAGATCGCCGGGCGCGGGTTGTACCGCTATGACACCGTGTTCACCGCCGCCGGCAACCAGGCCACGGATCTGGTGACCCTGGGCATCGGGATCCCCCTGCTCGTGGCCGCCGCGGAGGGATGGTGGCGCGGCAGCGCACGGTCCGGGTTGGTGCTGCTGGGCACTCTGGGGTACTTCCTCTACGTCTATGCCGGCTACGCACTGGGGGCGATCGCCTACAACCAGCTGTTCCTGCTCTACGTGGTGCTGTTCTCCACCGCCCTGTATGCCTTCGTGCTGGTCTTCGCGGCCTTCCTCCGGCAGGATCCGGCCCGGCTGTTCCCGCCCGACACGCCGCGGCGGGGACCGGCCGTGCTGATGTTCACCAGCACCGTGGTGCTGGTGGTGGTCTGGGGCACCCCGCTGATGAGTGCTGCGGTGACCGGGGCGGCCCCGGAGGGGCTGGGTCCGTATTCGACCGAGTTCACCGAGGCCCTGGATCTGGCGGTGATCACCCCGGCCACTGCCTGGGCCGGGGTGCTGATCCTGCGCCGGGACCCGCGGGGATACCTGATCGCGGTGTCCTTGCTGGTGCTGGAGATCCTGTTGGCGCCGCTGATCATCGCCCAGACGGTCCTGCAGCTGCGCGCCGGGGTGACCTTCACCCTGCCGGAGATCATCGGACCCATGATCGGCTTCGTGGTCCTGGCCGTGGCGGCGGCCGCGGTGCTGCGGGTGATCCTCCGGTCGGTTCCCGCAGCGGCGCCCCGATCGGAGCGGGTACCGCGGGCACAGGCGGATGGGCCACGGTGACCTCCCGGCAGAGCGCCGGTCCGGGACCACAGGGCCGTCATCCGGTCCCGCCGATGACGGAGCCGGTGCTGAGGTGGGGGTCCTGGGCCTCCTGGACAGCCTTCCTGTCCGCTGTGGCCTACAGCGTGGCGCAGATCCTCTCGCCCTCGCTGCTGCCCGTGCTGTCCTCCCCCCCTGGAGCGACCTGCTGATCATCGCCCCGTCCCTGGTGCTGCCCCTGGCGCTGGTCGTGGCGAACGGTCCGCACGCCGGTGGTTCCTGGCCCACGGGATCCTCGCCCCGATGGTCGTCGCCCCGTTGTGGGCGCCGCCTGCGATCGTGGTCGGCACGCTGTGGTTCGTCACCGCCCCCGGCGCCCTGTGGCAGCTCATCCGGCTGTTCCGGGCCCCGCTTCCGGACGGTGAGTCACAAATCCGGTCCTCCTTGGTGGGGAGCCCTCGGGCCGGAATGCTGAGAGCAGAGCAGAAGGAGGGCCACGATGACCGTGGTGGTCTCTGAGCCCGTGTACGGCAGCATCCCTCGGATCGCCGGAGCCCTCGGCCACGGCCTCACCGGAGCCGGCGCCCCGGTCGAGGTCCTCTCCGTCGAGGCGGTGCAGCGGCGGCCACCGGCACCCGGGCCGACGGACCGGCGGTGCTCACCGGCCGGGCCAGTCAGGCGATCGCCACGGCCCTGCGCCGCCACGGGTACGAGCTGGTGGCCGCGCCCGGGAGCTTCCCGGTCTCGTCTGCCCACCAGCTGCTGCCCGACGAGGAAGCCCGGGCCCGCCCGTGGGGGGCCGAGCCGGCGACCAGGATCTGACACCGCACACCGTCATCGAGCACAACCGGTGACGGCACCGACCCGCGCACCGAAGGGATCACCATGACCGCCCCGCCTGTCCCGAGGAACGTCCCACCTTCCCGCTCCGGTCCTCCGCCGCGCATGAAAGCGGGGCACTGGGTCCTGTTGGTTCTCGGCGTGCTGCTGACCGTGCTGGGGCTGGGCGCCGGCATCGGCGGGGCGGTGCTGGCCGGTGCTGATGCGGCTCAGCGCGAGGGCCGCTATCTCACCGGCGACACGGAGCGGTACCAGAGCACCGGCTACGCCCTGACCACCCCCTCGGTGGTGATCGACCCGGGCGAGGCCGGGATGCCCGGGGTGCCACCGGTCGGGGAGCTGGCCAGCGTGCAGGTGCGTGCCGCCCCGGTGGTCCCGGACCAGGAGATCTTCGTCGGTCTGGCCGAGGCCTCCGACGCTTCGGCCTATTTGCAGGACGTGCCCCAGACCTCTCTCGGGGACGTCTCCTGGAGTGCGGCCGACCCCCGGCCCGGTGCTCTGTCCCGGCCCGGCGACGACGATGAGCGCACCACGGCGGGGACACGGGTCCCGGAGGATCCGGCCGCCCAGGACATCTGGGTGGCGTCCGCCTCCGGCGCCGGCACCCAGGAGATCACCTTCGACCTGCAACCGGGCCAGTGGTCGCTGGTGGTGATGAACGCCGACGCCTCCCGCCCGGTGTGGGTGGACCTGCAGGCCGGAGCCCGCACCGAGCTGCTCGGCCCGGTCGGCACCGGGTTGCTCATCGGCGGGTTGACCGGGCTCGTGCTCGGGATCCCGCTGCTGCTGCTCGGGACGAGGGGCCTGGGGCGCGACATCGACCCGGGCGCACCACGGCGCGGGCGCGGCCCCGGAGCGGCCCGGGCCGAGCACCCCGGGCCCAGCGGTGCAGCAGCGATCGGGTATCCGGTGCGGGTGAGCGGGTTCCTGGACCAGCGGCTGTCGCGGGGGCTGTGGCTGGTCAAGTGGTTGCTGGCGATCCCGCACTACATCGTCCTGGCCCTGCTGTGGGTCGCCCTGGTGGTGACCACGATCGCGGCCGGGCTCGCCGTCCTGTTCACCGGCCGCTACCCCCGGTCCTGGTTCGCCTTCTCCGTGGGGGTGCTGCGCTGGTCCTGGCGGGTCGGGTTCTACGCCTACTCGGCGCTGGGCACCGACCGCTACCCGCCCTTCACCCTGGCCACCACCGACTACCCGGCCGACCTCGACGTGGCCTATCCGGCACGGCTGTCCCGCGGGCTGGTGCTGGTGAAGTGGTGGCTGCTGGCCATCCCGCACCTGCTCATCGTGGGGGTCCTCACTAGCGGCACCGGGACCTGGGGCAGCGAGTGGGACGAGAGCGGGCGGGCGACCACCACCAGCTGGGGGCCTTCGTTGCTGGGGCTGCTGGTGCTCATCGCCGCGGTGATCCTGCTGTTCACCGGCCGCTACCGTCACGAGCTCTTCGCCCTGATCATGGGGCTGAACCGCTGGATCTACCGGGTCGGCGCCTACGTGCTGCTGCTGCGCGACGAGTACCCGCCCTTCCGCCTCGACCAGGGCCCCACCGAGCCCCCGGCCCACCCCGTGAGTCCACGGCCGGGTCCCCACCCGGCGTCCGGCGCCGGTCACGAGCCGGCTCCGGCCCCCGGCCGTTCCGAGCGGCCCGCCTCCCAGGGCGGGAACCGCCCGCCCTGGGACGCCTGAGCAACAGTGGCCGCGCCGGTGGCCGGGTGGATCAGCGCGCACCCGATGACCGCGTTCGTCCTGCTGGCACTGGGCATCACGTGGGCCGCCTGGGCACCGGCCGCGGCGGACTCCCACGGACTGCTCCCGATCGAGCTCGGCGCTGCCGAGGGGCCGCTGTACCTGCTGGGCGGGATCGGACCCATGGTGGCCGCCTGGATCGTGCTGCGGAACCAGCACGGGTCGGCGGCGGAGCGGCGGCTCTTCGCCCCGCTGGCACGGTGGCGGGTCCATCCGGGCTGGTACCTGCTGGCCCTGGCCGGTCCGGTGCTGCCGGCTGTGGGAGCCCTGGCGACCACCGGCCGGCTCGATGCCGTCCTGGCGGATCTGGAAGTGTCCTGGATGTGGGCCTGGGCGCTCGTGATCCGACTCCTTGCCGCGGTGCCCGAAGAGGTCGCCTGGCGCGGGTTCGCCCTGCCCCGGTGGCAGGCCCGGTACGGCGGACTCGGGGCGAGTCTGATCATCGGGGTGGTGTGGGCGCTGTGGCACCTGCCGCTGCTGCTGGACCGGGACAACGTCATGTCCGCGTCCCCGGTCGTCCTCTACGCGTTCTCCGTGCTCGCGACCAGCGTCGTCTACACCTGGGTCTTCAACAGCACCGGCGGCAGTGTCCTCATCCTCACTCTGCTCCACGGGGCCGGGAATGCCGCCGGGGACGTGTTCTTCGGTGACGACGCCACTCTGTGGGAAGCCTTCCACACTGTGGACGCGGTGGTCATGACCGCCCTGGCAGTCGTCCTCGTGCTGGTCCTGGGCACCCGGTTGTCCTCCCGGACCCTGCCACGCGCAGACCCGGAGGAGGCGGGACGGCCGTGACACGTTCCCGTGACGCGGCGGCGACGGCGGCAGAGGATGGTGGCGTTGACGCCCGGGGCTGGACGTTCCACCATGGGCAGCCCGGACCGGTTCCACCGGGGAACGGCCGTCACGACGGGAGAGGTTCACCTTGGACGTGGGACGCAGCTGGGGGCGCAACGCGGCCGCCGTCGCCCGGATGGCCGGGCACCTGCTCACCGGACCGCTGCTGCGCCCCTACCGCCGCACCTGGGGCGCCCACACCGGAGGAGGTGGCCACGGCCTGGCCCGGGGACGAGCTGCTCCCGGCTCCGTCGTGGACCGTCACCCACGCCGTGACGATCCAGGCCTCACCGGAGGATGTGTGGCCGTGGCTGGCCCAGCTCGGACAGGGGCGCGGGGGCTTCTACAGCTTCGAGCGCCTCGAGAACCTCATCGGCTGCCGGATGGCCAACACCGACCGGGTGCTGGCCGAGCACCAGGATCCGACCGCCGCCGGGCAGATCCGGCTGCACCCCCAGGCGGCTCTGCCCGTGGCCCTGGTGGAACCCGGCAGGGACCTCGTGCTGGCGGACTCCGGACCTCCGGCGCGGCAGCAACGCGTCACCGAAGGGCTGTGGTCCTTCCACCTGCGTCCCACCCCGGAGGGCACCACCCGACTGGTGGAGCGGCTGAGCTTCCGGGCAGGATCCACCTGGCCGGAGAAGCTGTTCACCTCCCCGGCCCTGATCGAACCGATCAGCTTCGTGATGAGCCAGGAGATGCTGCGCAACATCACGGCCCTGGCCGGGACCGCCCACCGCACGAGCGAGAGGACCACCATGACCGGGAAGACGACGAGCACGCAGGTCCGGCGCTGGAGCGAACTGAGCTCCGGCCAGCAGACCGCGGTGCTGACTCTGGCATCGCTCCAGGTGTCCCTGGCCGTCGCCGCATGGACCGACCTGGCCTTCCGCCCCGCCGAGCAGGTCAACGGCCGCAAGGCCTCGTGGGCGGCAGTGATCGCCGTCAATCTCGTCGGGCCCACCCTGTACTTTCTCCGCGGAATCCGCCGCTGAGCTCCCCGCCAGCGGCGCTGCCGGCGGGCCGGATCCAGCACGCTCGGGAGGGCGGCCCCAGCTGCCGGTGCCACGTGGCCGTGGCACCGGCGGCCACCTTCTGCAGGCACGGCTCCCTGGGACCGGGCCCGAGGGCCGGGTCACGGACTTCGAGGTCGGCCACGCCCGGAAGGAGGCCAGCCGTTGCGGCCCCCGGCGGTGGGCAGCGCTGCGTACACCTGGCGCAGCTTGCCGCTGCGCGGGTCCGGCTGCGGCGGCTCCGCCGCGCGTTCCACGGTGGGGGCGGCGACCCGTTGCCGGTGCAGATGGCCTTGGAGCCGATCGATGACCGCCGCCCAGATGGCCTCGGTACGCACCGGGTCGGCATCCGCTTCGCTCTCGAGGCGGACCCGTATCGTGGCCGGTGCGGTCTGGACGAGCTGGCAGCGGCGGACCCCGAGGATGTCCTCGACCACGGTCACCAGCCCCAGCGGGAGCACCTGCGTGGTGCCGCCGTCGGCGGCGGGGAACGTCAGGGTGTCGTTGGTGCGTCCCTCCACCCGCAGTCCCGGAAGCGGGCTGCCGCAGCCACAGGGATCGGGGGAGAACAGCACCCGGTCGCCGAGGTCGTAGCGGATCACCGGCTGGACCCGGTTGGCCAGGTTGGTCAGCAGCACGGTGTCGGAGAGCTCCCCGTCGGGCACGGGACGCAGGCGGGCGTCGACGGCCTCGAGGACCACCCAGTCGGCGTGCAGGTGCAGCCAGCCGTGGCCGCAGTCATAGGCCATCCCGGGGAACTCCGAGGCGCCGTAGGTGTCGCGCACCGGGCATCCGAATGCCGCCCCCATCCGTTGCCGGGCGGACGGACCCAGCCGTTCCCCACCGGCCAGCAGCAGCGCCGGGCGCAGCCGCAGCCGCCCGGCGGCCTGCTCCGCGGCGAGCAGGTCCAGGACCGAGGGGTAGCCGGCCAGCAGGGACGGGGCGAAGTCGTTGAGCTCCGCGACGAGGTGGGGCAGGGGGTCCAGGGCGGAGAACAGCCGGCTGCCGGCGGCCAGCCGGGGGTGCTCACGCTGGGCGCGGGCGATGCCCGCGGCACCGGCGAAGTGTCCGCCGGTGACGAAGATCGCCGCGGTGCGGCGCCGGCCGCGGAGCCGCCGCCCGATGAGCTGCCCGGAGACCACCGAGGCGTACAGACGCACCGTCAGCGCCTGGTAGACCGCCTGCGCCTGGGCGTCGTGCACGAACACCCCGGGGGTGCCGGTCGTCCCGGAACTGGTCCACACGGCGTACCGGTCCAGCAGACGCTCTCCGACCCGGTCCGGGTCGGAGACGAACTCGCTGACTGCGGCCCGCGTGACCACCGGGTCGGTGACCCACCGGTCGAAGTCGGCCATCAGCTCGGGCTTGGTGCTCGGCGCCACCGCGGTCAGGTCGGTGCCGCCCACCTCGGCGAGCCGGTCACGGTAGTACGGGGAAGCTCCCCTGGCGTACTCGAGGAGACCGGCCAGACGGTCTGCCTGCCGGGCGGCGATCCCGGCCGGACCGGCGCGGGACGCCCGGTGCAGATCCCACGCGACACCGACCGCGCGGCCCAACGGCCCGCCGGTGCTCATCGGCCAGTCCCCTGGCGGCCGTCGGTGTCCGTGTCCCCGGGACGGCCGAGCCGTCCCCGGGTGGCGGCCAGCAGCAGCGCGGCGCCGAGCACGTAGAGGGACAGGATCGTGAGGTCGACCGTGGGGGAGTCCGCGGTGAGCAACAACGTGTCCTGGGCGGCGGTGAAGCTGCCGTGCAGCAGGATGCACAGCAGCACGCTGCCGGTGCGGTTGTAGAGCCAGGTGTAGAAGAACGCCAGCACCAGTGGCACGACGAATCCGGCCGGCCCGTACAGCGGAACGTGCCAGATCCCCCACGCCAGCCCCAACAGCAGCGTGGCCACCGCGGGCCGGTGCCGGTCCTGCAGCAGCGGCAGGGCGTAGCCGCGCCAGCCTGGTTCTTCCATGCCGCCGAACAGCACCGCCGTGACGACCAGCGACGCCGCGTAGCCGGGCAGGCGGCCGGGAAGGGCTGCCCAGTCGACCTCCGCACCGCTCACGGAGAGCACGGTGGTGACGCCCAGCTGCAAGCACACCGGCAGCAGCAGTGCGTAGGCGTAGAACGGCCACGGCACCCGCCAGGCCACGATGGTCCGGCCCCAGTCCCGCAGCGATCGGCCGGTGAGCCGGAGCATCACCGCGGCCGCGGCGGGCGGGCCGAACCCGCCGACCACAACCAGCACCACCGCCCCCGCCCCACCGATCAGCGAGGCCAGCCCCCACGACGACCACGAGAACGCGTAGGTCAGCAGCAGGTAGCCGATGACCGGGTGGGTGCCCACCCAACCCCGCGGCCCGGACGCGGCGGACCTGCCGGACTCGTGTGGTGGTCTCGCGTTCTTCGAAGCACCTGTCATGATCGACCTCCGCAGGAGACGCGGCCGGTGCCCGTCCCTGGGCGCCGAGACGTCGGGCCGGCCCGTGTGGGACGCCAGCATAGTGCCCCCGCCGTGCACGGCGCGGTCCGTGACGCGGCGCCCACCAGGCAGGACGGCGTCACGTCCTTTCCCCTTGACGGGGCTCGTGGTGGACCGGGACACAGACGCCTCCCGAGAGAATTGCCAGGAACCGGGCACGGTGCCGGCGCATCAGCACGGCCGCCGCGGCCAACAGCTCACCGCCCCGGGGGAAGAGCGGGAACGCCACGTCGGGCAGGATCCAGTCCGCGAAGGGAGTCTGTGCTGCAGCCACTGCCGCCACAGCCCCAGCTCGCCGGTCAGCATCCCCCACCCGCCGTGTGCCGTGGAGACGCCACCCCGCGGCTGCCAGACCGCAGAGGCGATCCTGAGGGTCACCGCGCCTCCCACCAGCGCACGTGGGCCGGGCGGACGTCGCTGGAAGAGAGGTCGTGCGGCGGTCCCGATGCGCTCTCCGGGACCTGCGCCGGAACGGCGGGGCGAAGGCTGCGGCGCCCGGACTCCGAACCTGTACGTTTCAGTCCCGCGAGCCGAGGAGCCCCGCTGCTCGTCGCCGTGTGGCGCCGCCCCCGTGATCGCTCGTACGGCGTCACCGCCCACGCGGCACAGAAGCGTGGGCCCCGCGCCGGACGGCCTCGAACGCCACCGCTGAGGCCGCGTTGGGAACCCAGTAGGGCCAGGGCAGGGCCGGCACCAGACCCAGCACCCAGGCCTGCGCCCAGCGCAGGGCCGGGGAGATCCGGTGCAGACGGAGCAGGTGGTAGCCCACGACGGCTTCGAACACGACGGTGGCGGTGACGACGACGGGTGCGGCCGGTTCCAGCGCGCCCAGCACCGAACGGTAGGGCGGCAGCCAGGCGCTGTCACGGAACCAGCTCATCAACCGGTGGGCGTGGCGCACGGTGTACACCGCGTTCAGCGCCGCTGAGCCGGCGAAATAGACCCCCACCGCCCGGGCAGCCAGGGCCCAGCCCCCGCGCGTGTCCCGCCCCCGGTCGGGGCGCCGGTGCGCGGCGCTGGTGCGGCGGTGTCGGTCTGCCCCCAAGCCCATGACGGTGTCCCCCGTTCGTCCCCCGGCCTGGTCATCGACGAACGCCCGCGGAGGCCCCCACGTCGGGCGTCGCGGTCGACGGCCGGTGAGACGCATTCCACCACGGGGTCCGCACCTGCACCACCGCAACCGCCACTGTGACAGGGCAGTCATCACCGGCCATCCTGCTCAGTGGCCAAGGGCTCGTCGTCGTCGGGCCGTCCCACGGAGGAGGCACGGGTTTCCGCCGTGGTCCGGGCGCACAGCACCAGGGCCACAGGCAGGGCCCGGTCCATGCCAGGAAGAGGATGAGGGGCGTGGTCGTCGTTGCGCTGGTCACGGCCGGAATGGTCCTGACCGGTGTCGCGGCGGTGCCACCGGCCGCGCAGTGGGGAACGACGCGCGTGGCCCAGACGATGGGGACACCGCACGCTGCGGTGCAGCTGGTGCCGAGCCCGGAGGGGCCGTCACCCCCGCGCACAGGATGACCAGGCACGGACGGGCGCCCATGCGCGAGGCGAGCGCCGCGGCGAGGCAGAACGTTCATCGCACTGGAGCAAAACGTACGTTCTGAAATGGTGATCACTATACTGGTGCGGTGACCACGGCCCAGCGAACTTCCGCGCGCGATCGGCTGCTCCAAGCGGCCGACCGCGTGCTGTTCGACCACGGCATCCGGGCCACGCCGGTCGACGAGCTGCTGCGCCAGGCGGAGGTCTCCGCGGCCACCCTGTACACGCACTTCGGCAGCAAGGACGCCCTGGTGGCCGAGGCGCTGCGGGTCCGGTTGGCGGACTGGCGGGCGGTCTGGGACCAGCACATCGTCGCGGCCGGCGACGACATGGCGCGACTGCTCGCGGTGTTCGACGCCCTGGCCTCCTACCGGGGCGAGCAGCACCACCCGTCACGCTGGTGCGCCTTCCTGGCCGCCGCCACCGAGCTCCCCGAGGCCGCGGACGAGATCAGCGACGTCCTGACCGGCGACACCGCTCTGCTCACCGAACGCCTCCTGCACCTCTCGCGCCCCCTCGCCGGGGCCGGCGCCCCGGACCTGGCCGACGAGGTCCTCCTGGCCTACAGCGGAGCCCTGACCGGTTTCCTCCGGGGCACCCCCCGGTCACCGATCGACGTCGGCCGCCGCCTGGCCCGCTCAGCAGCTCAAGCCCACAGTCGCGACTGACCCCCGGGCAGCCCCCGTCACCGGGGGAGCGGTGCCGTGGCACCACCGGCCGGGTGCGGAGGGCATGCCGCGCCGGCGCGATGAACGGATGCGGTGCTCGTCGCCCCGGGCGTCGAGAGGCGCCTCGATGACCGTCCGGGCTCGGGCTCGGTGCGCAGCCGCACTCCCGGGTGCTGGTGACGGCCACGGTGGGCGGGGGCGGGCACACGGTCCGGCCGGACCGTGTCCTCGGTGACGGCTCGTCCACCTGCTCCCGTCCGTCCCTGGCCGCCGACGACCACTGACCTCCCCCGAGAACCCGCATCTAGGCTGGGGCGGGTGAACGCACTGACAGCAGCCGCGTGGGCGGAGCACCACCAGGTGGCCGTGTACCTGGCCGCCGTCGCCGTCGCGGTCCTCGTGGGCTGGACGGTGCCCGGCGCTCCCGTGCTCGCCCCGGTCATCACCCCGGTCCTGGGGCTGCTGCTCTTCGCCACGTTCCTGGCCGTGCCGTTCGCGTCGCTCGGCCGGGCCTTCGCCGACCTCCGCTTCCTGGCGGCGCTGCTGGTGGTGAACTTCGCGGTCGTCCCCGTCGTGGTCCTCGGGCTGTCCCGGGCGGTCGCGGGGCACGAGGCGCTGCTGCTGGGTGTGCTGCTGGTGCTGCTGGCTCCCTGCGTGGACTACGTCATCGTCTTCACCGGTCTCGCCGGGGGCGCCGCCGACCGGCTGCTGGCGGCCGCCCCGCTGCTGATGCTCGCGCAGATGCTGCTCCTGCCGGCCTACCTGCTGCTCCTCGCCGGCCCGGAGGCGGTCGCCCTGGTGGAGCTGGGCCCCTTCCTGGAGGCGTTCGTGCTCCTGATCCTGCTGCCCCTGGCCGCGGCCGCGGCGGTGCAGCGGGCCATGTCCCGCTCCGCCGCGGCACGGCGGCTGGAGTCCGCGGCGGCCGCGGCCATGGTGCCGCTGATGGCGCTGACCCTGTTCACCGTGATCGCCTCACAGGTGCGCGGCGTGGGGGAGCAGCTGGCCGGCCTCGCGGTGGTCGTGCCCCTCTACATCGGCTTCCTGGTGCTCATGGTCCCGATCGGGATCCTCGCCGCGCGTCTCGCCCGCCTGGACGTGGCGGTCTCGCGGGCCCTGGTCTTCGGCGGGGTCACCCGCAACTCCCTCGTGGTGCTCCCGCTGGCCCTGGCGCTGCCGGAGCGGCTCGCGCTCACGCCGTTCGTCGTCGTCGCCCAGACCCTGGTCGAGCTGGTGGGGATGGTGCTGCTGGTGCGGCTCGTCCCCGCGCTGGTGCGGGGACTAGATCCACGACACAGTGGGGAGAGCATCCCGTCCGACCGAAAGGCCCCCCGCCCATGACGCAGCGCCTCCGTCCCGCCGTCCAGGCCCTCCGGCTGTGGGGCCCGCGCCAGTGGGGCGTCGCCGTGCTCGCAGGGCTCGCCACCGCCCTGGTACTGGGCCTGGCCACCGTGCTCATCCCCAACAGCATCTTCAGCCGCGAGATCCCGCCGGTGTGGTGGAACTATCCCGTCTGGGCCGCCACCTCGGCGCTCACCGGAGTCCTCGTGGCCTCCTACGTCTCGCCCGTCGCCGGCGGCACCCCGCTCCCCGACGACGACGTCGCCGCGGCCACCGTGGCCCGTGCCGTCGGGTCCGGCGCGCGCCGCAGTGCCCGGCTGGGCGCAGTCGGCACGTTCGCCGCCTGGTTCGCCGTGGGCTGCCCGGTCTGCAACAAGCTCGCCCTGCTGGCCCTGGGCTCCGCCGGGGCCCTGACGTGGTTCGCGCCCGTCCAGCCGTGGCTGGGGGTGCTGGCACTGGCCCTGAGCGCGTTCGCCGTGGTCCACCGCCTCGCCGGGCAGATGGCGTGCCCCGTGAACCTGCCGGCCGGCACCGCCGAGAACACGGTGGTCCCGGACGCGGCCGAGGCGCCGCGCGGCCGGTAGACCCCCGGAGGGCCCGGGGCCGGTCTCAGACCGCCGGGTACGGCTCGGCGCGCAGCAGCCGCGCCAGGTGCGCGGCGTTGCGGGCGGCCCCGGCCGTGGTGGCCGCGACCTTCTCCGGCACCTGATCGAGGTCCTGGTAGTCCACGGACTGCATGGCCTCGCCCACCCAGTACGTCCCGGCCTGGGCGGGGACGGTGAAGCCGATGTCGCTGAGGGCCTGCGTCATGTCGGCGATCGTCTTGTGGGCGCCGTCCTCGTTGCCCACCACGGCCACGATCGCGGTCCTGTCGTACATGATGGGCCGGCCCTGGTCGTCGGTCTCGGCGAGGTCCGCGTCGAGGCGCTCGACCACCCGCTGGGCGACGCTGCAGGGGTGTCCCATCCAGATGGGGGTCGCGAGCACGAGGATGTCGGCGTCCAGGACCTGCCGGCGCAGCGCCGGCCACTCGTCCCCCTCGCCCATGTCCACCTGCACGCCCGGCTTCACGTCGTGGTCGACCACCCGGACCGAGGACGTGCGCACCCCGTGCTGCTCGAGCTGGTCCAGCACGTGGCGGGCCATCAGCTCGCTGCTCGAGGGCTTCGGCGAGGGGGTCAGGGTGCAGACGAGGGCGACGGCGGAGAGCTGGTGCATGGGAACGTCCTTCCGGGACGGAGCTGGCGTCGGGCGGGTGTCCGCTCCAACCTATCCGTGACCGATCACCGGAGCACCCCTCGTGCGAGGCGCCCCGCGTTCGTAGACTGGCCCTCCGCGCCGCGGACCCGCAGTTCGGATGTCGAGAAGTTCAGTTGTCGACCAGTTCAGCAGCCGAAGAGAGAAGGGACCTTCCCATGACCGACCAGGACGACGGCACCGCCAAGGTGCGCGAGCTCATCAAGAACACCCGGATCGCCATGCTCACCCACGCGGACGAGCACGGGAACCTGATCTCCAAGCCGATGGCCACCCAGGACGTGGACTTCGACGGCACCGTCTACTTCATCGCCGAGCGCACCTCGGACCAGGTCCAGGACCTGCAGCAGCGCCCCGCCGTGAACGTCGCCTACGCCGGGGAGGGCGCCTGGGTCTCCCTGACGGGGACGGCGCTGGTGCTCAACGACGAGGCGAAGCTCAAGGAGCTGTGGGACAGCTTCACCGGGGCCTGGCTCGAGGGCGGGCCCGAGAACCCGGACAACGTCCTCATCGAGGTCACCGGCCGCTCCGCCGAGTACTGGGACACCCCCGGCGGCGGCAAGGTCACCCAGGTGGCCAACCTCGTGAAGGCCAAGGTGACCGGCGACACGATCAAGGGCGACAAGGGCGTCGTCGACCTCTGACGCCTCCCCGGGGCCGTCCGCTCCGCCCGGCCCGGGCGGCCCCGGCCCGGGCGTGTCCCGGAGCCCGCGGGTAGACTTCGAGCTATGAGCACTGCACTCGTCCGACCCCGCAACGGCAAGCTGATCGCCGGCGTCTGCGCGGCCCTCGCGGCCCGCTTCGGCCTCCCCAAGTTCCTCGTGCGCCTCGGATTCGTCATCTTCGGCCTCGTGGGCGTGGGGGAGCTGGTCTACATCGCGCTGTGGATCATGATCCCCAAGGAGGGCTGACCTCGTCGGCGACCACCGGTGCCGGGGCGTCCCCGGACCCGGCGACCGCACCGGAGAGGCCCGGAGGCACCCGGTGTTCGTGGAGCGCCGCGTCGCCGTGGGGCCTCTCGCGGTCGATGTGCGCGGATCCTTCGACCCCGCGCTGCCCCCGGTCGTGCTCGTGCACGGTATCGGGGTGTCAGGGCGCTACTTCCTGCGCCTCGCAGGGGAGCTCGCGGGGTCCCACGACGTGTACGCGCTGGATCTGCCGGGCTCCGGGACCACGCCGAAGCCGCGGCGTCCGCTGACCGTCGCCCAGCTCGGGGACGTCGTCGCGGCCGTGATCGCGCAGCTGCGGCTGGATTCGCCCGTCGTCGTCGGGCACTCGATGGGATGCCAGATCGCGGTGCACACCGTCAAGGACCATCCCGGTCTGTGCTCGGCGTACGTCCTGCTCAGCCCGGCCGTGGATCCGGAGGCCCGTGGCCTGCTGGTGCAGGCGGGCCGACTGCTGCGGGATGCACTGCGTGAACCCCTGGACACCGTCGCCGTCGTGATCCGCAGCTATCTGCGGATGGGCCTGGTGAGATTCCTGCGCACCGCCCGCTATCTGCTCCACGACCGGATCGAGGAGAACATCCGCCGGTGCGCGGCCCCGGGACTCGTCGTGCGCGGGAAGGACGACCCTGTCTCCCGGCGGGACTGGGCGTTGCGCCTGGCCCGCTCCGCCCCCGACGCCCGGTACCTGGAGATTCCCGGGGCCGCGCACGCCGTCCAGCACACCAGCCCGCAGGAGGTCGCCGCCGCCTGCGCCCGCTTCGTCGCCGTGCACGGACGGGACGCCCGGTCCGGCGGCCCGCAAGGACCTGCCGGCGGCCGTTCAGCACGGTCTTCCAGCTGACCGCCGGCGTCGTCTCCGGCACCCTCAAGGCCCTGTGGTCCATGGTGGCCACGACCTTCGAGCCGGAGCGCGACGATGCTGGGCCTCAGACCATGAGGTCGCGCCGGGTGAAGAAGAGGGCCCCGCCGAGCGCCGCCAGTGCCGCCAGGGCGGCCAGCAGCGCCAGGCCCGGCCAGTCGAAGCCGGTGGCCAGCGGTTCGGCGCCGATGTACCAGTGGAAGGGGGAGAGCTGCTCCATCCAGGGCGCCTCCGCGATGGGGGAGAGGTAGCTGAGCAGGTAGGCGGCCACCGCGACCGCAGCGGCAACCCCCAGCGCGGTCCCGCGCCGGCCGGTCGCGGCCCCCACCGCGAACGCCACGGTGCCCAGGGCGCCGCCGAAGAGGAGCAGCCCGGTGCTCGCCGCGGCCACGTTCGTGGCCGACAGGCCGAGCTCCAGCGCGGCGGAGAGGACGCCGAGGGCGGCGCTCAGGGCGACGACCAGCACGAGGACCGTCAGCCACAGGGCCGCCAGCCGCTCGGCGTAGATCCTCCGCCGCGAGACGGGGGCGCTGAGCTCGAGCTCGAGCGTGCCGTCCTCCTCCTGCCCGGCGATCAGGCGTGCGCCCAGCCCGATGGCGCACACCAGGGTGAGGACGGCGCCGAGCAGCGAGTACACCGTCGAGGTGACGTAGCCGGCCGCCGTGGTCATGCTGTCGAAGCCCATCGCCGTGATGAACTCCGACGGCATGGACTCGAGCATCGCATCCATCTGGCCGCCGCCGACGCTGGGATAGAACGCCGTGTACAGGGCCGTGACGGCCGCGACGGCGAGCGCCCACAGCACCAGCGACCGGCGGCTGGTCCTCAGCACTCCGCCCAGGACGGTCCCGCGAGCCGTCATCGCACGACCTCCGGGCCCGTGGTCCCGGAGCCCGGCGCCGGGCGGTCCGGGGCGGTGGGCTCGGCGGGCCGCCGGTAGAAGTCCAGGAACAGGTCCTCGAGCTCACGGTCCTCGGCCTGCCAGCGGACCACGCGGTGCCGGGTGGCCGCGGTCAGCAGCGGCATCGGGTCACCGCGGAGCAGGCAGCTCAGGGTCACACCGTCGGAGGGGTCGAGGACCGCGTCCTGCACCCCGGCCAGGTCCGCGAACTCCGCCAGGGGCACCGGTTCGGCGAAGCGCAGGAGCACGTGCTGCCCGGCACGGGCGCGCAGGGCGCGGACGTCGTCGAGATCGACCACCCGGCCCTCGCGGATGATGGCGACGCGTCCGGCGACGTCCTCGACCTCCTGGAGCATGTGACTGGAGAGGAAGACCGTGGCGCCGCCGGCGTTGGCCTCGCGGGCGAGGAGCAGGAACTCCCGCTGGAGCAGGGGGTCCAGGCCGCTGGTCGGCTCGTCCAGGACGAGCAGCTCGGGATCGTGCATGAAGGCCTGGACGAGCCCGACCTTCTGCTTGTTGCCCTTGGAGAGCGCTCGCAGGGGACGGGACAGGTCCAGGGAGAGCCGCTCGGCGAGCTCGCCGGTGCGCCGTCCGCCCCGGCCGCCGCGCAGGGCCGCGAGGTAGCCGAGGTACTCCCCGGCGCTCATCCGGGCGGGGAAGGAGAGCTCACCGGGCAGGTAGCCGATCCGTGCCCGCAGCCCGGGTCCGCCGGTGGCGGGGGTGGTGCCGAAGATCTCGACGCTGCCCGCCGTGGGGCGCAGCAGGTCCATGAGCAACCGGATGGTGGTGGACTTGCCGGAGCCGTTCGGTCCGAGGAAGCCGAACACCTCCCCGGGCTGGACCTCGAGGTCCACGCCGTGCAGGGCGCGCGTGCGCCCGTAGTCCTTGACGAGTCCGCGCGCTCGGACGGCCGGTGTCATGTCAGCGCTCCCCGACCTCGCGCACGCTCCCGGCTGACCGCATGACCACATCCTAGAGCAGGGGGTTCCCGAACGGTTCGGGGCCCGGCCGACCCGTCCGCTCGGCCACCGGTGCCGAACAACCTCGCGAGAGCACCACATCGACGAGGAGAAGAGGAGCCATGGCCTTCGACATCGACCGGTTCGCCGACGAGTCCACCAGCCTGCACTGGGAGGACCTGGGGCTCGACGCGCTGCGCGAGGCCCCCCTGCCCCCGGAGACGCTGCGCACGCTGCGGTACATGTGCGACGTCGAGTTCCACACCGTCTGCTACCTGCGCGACATGCTCGTCAGCCCCTCCCGCAAGGACCCGGAGGTCAGCACCTTCATGACCATGTGGAACCGGGAGGAGTTCTGGCACGGCGAGGCCCTGGCGCACGTCCTGTCCCTGCACGGCATCACGGTGGCCTTCGACGAGGTCAAGGCGAAGCGGGTCAAGCTCGGCTGGCGCGACCGCGTCGGCCCGGTCAAGCAGTCGCTGCTGTCCAACATCGTGGGACACGACTTCGTCGCCGTGCACATGCTCTGGGGCGCCGTGAACGAGCGGTCGGCCGCCGCCGCGTACCGGCGTCTGGCCGCGCTCGAGGACCACCCCGTGCTCGCCCCGCTGCTGCAGCGGATAGCCGCCCAGGAGACCAAGCACATCGCGTTCTACACCACCCAGGCCCGCGCCCGGCTGCAGGACAACCCCAAGGCGCAGAAGCTGGCCCGCCTCGCCCTGCGCACGGCCTGGCAGCCGGTCGGCTCCGGCGTCTCGCCCGAGGACGAGGTCACCCACGTCATGGGCCACCTCTTCTCCGGCGCCGACGGCCGCAAGGAGATCGAGGCCATCGACTGCCAGATCGCGAAGCTGCCCGGCATGGCGGGCCTGGCCGTGGTGGCCGACGCCCTGGACGCCCGGGGCGTGCCGGCGTGAGCGCGACCGCCGGGTTCGACGTGCGGGCCTATCTGCGCGACCCGCACGCGCTGCGCCCCGCGGACCTCGACCCGGACACCCTGCGCGGACTCGCGCCCGAGACGCTCGACGTGCTGGCGCACCTGTGGTGCGTCGAGCGCGGGCAGCTGGACCGGCTGCGGGACATCCTGGTGACCCCCACCCACGCCGAGTCCCGGGTGACCGCCTTCCTCACCACGTGGGCCTACGAGCAGCACTGGCTCGCCGAGTCCCTCGGCGCGATCCTGGCCGCGCACGGGCGCACACCCCGCGAGCCTGCCGGCACGGCCGGGGGGCGGCTGTGGCGGACCTGGGACGAGCGGGCCCGGCCCGCGCTGGGCGCGGTGGCGAGCAATCTCCTGGGCGCCGACCTCACCGGGGGGCAGATGGCCACCGGAGGGCTCGACACCGCGGTGCTCGCCGCGGTCTACCGCCGGCTGGGGGCCGCCGAACCCCGGCTGGCCGGGACGGCGCAGGAGATCGTGCGCCTCAAGGAACGGCACCTGGCGTTCTTCGCCGAGGAGGCCGGGGCCCGGCTGGCCGGCAGCGCGAGCGCGCGCCGGCTCGCGCGCTCCGGCTCGGCCAGGTGGCGCTGGCCCGGGACCCGCTACTGCGCCCCCGGTCCGGCCGGCGCGTGGGTCCGCCGGCTGTTCGCCGATCCCGCCGCCCGTGCCGACCTGCTGAGGCTCGACGAGGATCTCGCGGTCCTTCCCGGTCTGGCCGGCGCCCGGCCGGTCGCCGCGGCGCTGGGGCGCCTCGACCGGGCATGCGGCGCCGGCCGGGGCCCCGGGCGTCGGCCTCAGGCCGAGCAGCAGTCGGCGATCTCCTCGGGCGAGAGCCGGCGCCGGCCCACGTAGTACAGCACGGAGCCCTCCGGCAGCGGGGCCTCCCAGTCCGGGTCGAGCAGCCCGCCGTCGTGCTGGACGGCGAGCACGGTCGCGCCGAGACCGCGTCCCATGGCCTCCTGCACCCGCCCGAAGGCCCTGCCGGCCAGCCCCGAGGGCAGCCGGGCGCTGTAGGTGTTCCGCCCGCCGTGGGTCATCAGCTCGGCGTAGACCGCGGCGATGCCCGGGTCCTGGAGCTCCTCGGTCGCCAGGCGCGGTGAGTGCCACTGCACGCACCGCACGTCGTCGTCGACGTAGGAGAAGTTGCGGGCCCGGCCCATGTCGCGCAGGGTCACGACCACGTGGGCGTCCGGGGTCACGTGCGTGACCGCCACGGTGAGCGTGAGCGCCTCGTTGTCGTCGCGCGCGTCCACGAGGACCCGTGCCGCGCGGTGCAGACCCGCGCGGCGCAGCACGGACTCGTCGGCGAGGTCGCCACGGACGAACTCGACGCCGGGGTGCTCGGGCATCGGGTGCTGCGGCACGTCCTCCCACGCGCACAGCGCGATCGACGCGGTGCCGTCCCCGGTGAGCTCCTGGACGAGCCGCTCGGTGCGGCCGGACGTGTAGCCGAGGATCACCAGGTGGTCCGACATGCCGAGTTCGATCCGGCCCTTCATGCGCTGTCCCTTCGCGGTCTCGATCGCGGTGGCGATCCTGGTGAAGATGATGGTCAGCGTGGCGATGCCGCCGATGATGACGTACACGCCGACCAGGTGGCCGCCGAGAGTGGTGGGGAAGAAGTCGCCGTAGCCCACGGTGGACGCGGTGACCAGGAACCACCACCAGTAGTTCTCCGCGGCGGTGATCGTGTTCTCGGACGGCTCCGCCCAGGCCATGAGGGGCCAGCTGGTCAGGAACACGGTGAGGATGATCAGCAGAGGCAGCCCCCAGGCCTGCACACGGCCGAGCCTGCGGACCAGGCGGAACAGGAAGATCGGCACCGGTGGTCTCCTGTCTGATCGCGGGGCACCTCCCGTGACCCTACGCCGATCCGCGCCGGTGGCCACCACCACGTGGCCGGGCGGTGGTCAGCCGGCCGAGCGGCCCAGCCGCTCCTCGTGGTGGAGGTGCCCGGGGGCCGTGCCGGTCAGCACGGTCTCCGCGAGCGCCTCGCCGAGCGCGGGGGCCTGCTTGAAGAGGTTGTGCCCGGCCAGGGCGGTGAGCCCGTCCTCGGACCAGACGCCCACCCCGTCGTCGCCCCACGGCAGCCGGGTGACCCAGCAGTGCACGTGGTCGACCGGGTGGGGGTCCAGTCCGGGCAGGGCGCGTTCCACGTAGGCCACGGTCCGGTCGGCCAGGGCGGCGAGCGCCGCGGGATCGCCGAGGCCCCCGTCCGGGTGGGCCGGGGTGTCGGCGCTGAGGCCCACGGAGTAGTGGCGGCCGTCCGGGTACGGGGCGGCGTAGACGCCGGTCTCCCCGAAGGCCCCGCTGCCGTCCTGGAAGGTGGGGAGTCCGCGGCCGGTCCCGGGCCGGTCGGGGGCCGGCCCGCCGGAGGTCATCGCGAAGGTGAGGCGGACGTGCGCGCCGACCTCCACGGGCAGGTCGAGCCCGGCGCCGCGGGCCAGCGGTGCGGTGCCCCGGCCGGCGCACAGCACCACGTGGTCGTAGGTCTCGCAGGTGGTCCCGGTGCGCACCTCCATCTTCTGCCCCTCGGTGCGCCGCACCGAGAGCACGTGCTCGCGCAGCATCGAGCCCTCGAGCCGGTGCGTCAGCGCGCCGACGGCGGCGAGGGTGCGGATGGCGCCGCCGTCGACGTCGAGCATCGCCGGGCCCGTCCAGTCGGCCAGGAGGGGCAGCCGGTCGTGCAGCTCCTCGGGCGGGAGGCGCCGCACGGGGATCTCCGCGAACGGCTCCAGGGTGCGCAGCTTGTCCTCGATCCCGTCCCCGATCGCCACGGCGCCGTCGCGGGAGACCAGCTCGACGTCGAACTCCTGCTCCCACTCCCGCCACAGGGCCCGGCTGCGGGCGACCAGCGCCACGAGCCGCGGGTCCTCGTGGGCGTGCCGGAAGATCCGGGACTGCCCGGCGGACTGTCCGCCGCCCGGCGGCCCGGACTCGTAAAGGGTGACGTCGGCGCCGCGGGCCCGCAGGGCGTGGGCGGCGGCGAGGCCCACGATGCCGGCGCCCACCACGGCCGTGCGGGTCATCGGGGTGCTCCGGGGATGCTCGTCATGGCGTGCGGACGCTCGGCCGTCCGGGTGCTCAGCCGTCCTGCTCGGGGTCGGAGCTCTCGCCGAGGATGTCGTCGAAGGCCTCGCGCACGGCCTGCCGGGTGGCCAGGCGCACGCTCGCGGCGCCCTGCTTGTCCGCGGTGTCGGCGTCGGCGATGTTGCTGCGCTCCTCGCGCTCCTGCTCCAGGGCGTGGTCGCGGGCGGAGCGGATGCGGTCCATGATCTCGTTGGCTTCCATGGGTCCATCCCATCACGAGACGTCAGTGGTTGAACAGGGGGCTGATCATTTCTGCCGGGGCTCGGCCCCGGCGGCGGCGTCCGTGCCGAGCTCGGGCGTGCCGCCGCCCACCATGACCACGGCGCTCGCGGCCACCACCAGGCCCATGCCCACGAGCTGGAGGCCGGTGAGTCCCTGGCCGAGCACCAGCAGTCCCGCGAGGGCCGCGACCGCGGGCTCCAGGCTCAGCAGGATCCCGAAGACCTTGGGCGGGATGGCCCGCAGCGCCAGCAGCTCGAGGGAGTAGGGGACCACGGAGGAGAGCATCGCGATCCCCACCCCGGCGCCCAGCACGCCCCACGTCAGGGCGGGGGCGTGCGCCGTGAGGACGCCCACCGGGGTGACCAGGGCGGCCGCCACGACCAGCGCGACGGCGAGACCGTCCAGCTGGTCGAAGTGCCGGCCCGCGGACCGGCTGCCCAGGATGTAGGCGGCCCAGCCCGCCCCGGCCAGTGCCGCCCAGGCGATGCCGGTGAGGTCCAGCTGCGCCCACGGCACGGTGAGGGCCTGGGAGATGAGCACGATCCCGGCCAGGGCCGCCGCCACGGCGAGGACGTCCCGGGGGCGGCGGGAGAGCACCGCCGAGAGGGTGAGCGGGCCCAGGAACTCGATGGTCACGGCCACGCCCAGCGGCAGGGTGGCCAGGGACTGGTAGAACGCGAAGTTCATCCCCGCCAGGGCCGCCCCGAAGAACAGGCCGGACCGCCACGCCTGCCGGCTCCGGCCGCGCAGCCGCGGCCGGATGACGGCCAGCATGATCGCCGCGCTGATGAGCAGCCGCATGGTCACCGTGGCGGACGCCCCGATCAGGGGCACCAGGACGGCGGCGAGGGCCCCGCCGAACTGGACGGACACGACGGCGGCCAGCACGTAGACGGTCGGGCGCAGCCTGGGGCTGCGGGAGGGAGCGAGGGCGGTCACCCGTTCAGGGTAGGGCTCCGCCGCGCCACTCGCTCACCGCCGGCCGGCGAGGCGCGGTGCGCCGTGCACGGGATCGCGGTCGAGCACCCGCAGCTCCCCGAGCCCGCGGGCCGCGGCGGCCTCCCGCAGCCGGTGCCGCAGCAGCGGCTGGTGCCGCGCCAGGCCACCGCCCACCACCACCGGGCCGGTCAGCTCCAGCCGCCGGGACACGGTGGCCGCGAGGTCGGCCAGTGCTCCGGCCGCGCGGTCCACCAGCTGCAGGGCGTCGCCGTCGTGCGGCGCCGCCTCGAAGGCGACCCGGGACAGCCCGGCCCAGAACCCGCGGTCCGCGCCGCCGTGGAACCGCTCGATGAGCTGGCCGGGCTCGGTGAGCCCGCAGTGGGCCAGCACCGCCCGGTCCAGGGCGTCGGGCCGCAGGCCGTCGTCGAGCCGGGCGAGAGCGCGGCGCACGAGCTCGCGGCCCAGCCAGTAGCCGCTGCCCTCGTCGCCCAGCAGGTGCCCCCACCCTCCGGCGCGGGCCTCCCGGCCGTCCGGGGCGGCGCCCCAGGCGGCGGAGCCGGTGCCGGCGATGACCGCGATGCCGGTGCTGCACCCGCCGGCGGCCAGGACCAGCCGGGTGTCGTGCACGACGACGATCCGCGCCGCGCCGGCGTGCGGGGCGATGAGCGCGCGCAGCGCCTCGGCGTCCGCGGGGGTGTCGACCCCGCCGGCCCCCGCCACGACCACGTCGGCCTCGGAGGCGTCCAGCTCCCCGAGGACGCGCGCCAGGGCGCGGGAGGCCTCGCCGGCGCTGACGTTCTGCACGTTCGCGCTGCCGCCGACCGCCTCCCGCGCCGGGCGGCCGTCCTCGGCCCGCAGGCCGTGGGTCGTGGTGCCGCCGATGTCCAGGCCGATGAGGATGCTCATGGGTCCATCCTGCCGTGCGCGGCCGAGCGGACCCCGGGCACGACGACGCCCGACCGGACGCCGGTGCGAACCGGCCCGATCGGGCGTCGTGGACCGTGTCCGGTCAGGCCGCGAGGGCCAGGGGCGCGGGGCGCAGGCGGCACCCCTCGAAGGAGAACAGCCGGCGGACGCCGGTGCCGGCCTCGAGGATCCACAGGACTCCCAGGGGGTGCGAGACCTGCCCCACGGTGCCGATGCAGCTCTCGTAGAACTCGTCCCAGATCTCGAGCCGGTCACCGGGCTGGATCCGGCTCAGATCGGTCATCCACTTCTCAGCAGCGGTCATGTCGCCACCTCCCATCACGTTCTTGTCTGTGTACTCCTCCATGGTGCACTGTCCGGGGCGACCTGGGCGGCCGGTCCGATTTGACAAACGCCTCGTTCGTCTTGACCTTCGTCACACCCCCGCCCGGTCGGCAACCTGCACCGGTTGTCCGTGCTCGTGGAGGGCCGTGATCTGTGACGGGCGTCCCGGCCGGGAGCGTGAACATCAACACGTCGGACAGGCGTCGTCGCACGCCGTCATCCGTGTCGCGAGCGCCCGCCGGCGGCTCAGCCGGCCGAGTCCTGCGGGACGTCCGGGCCGGTCTGCTCCCGCAGGTGCCGGTCGAAGAACGCGGTGATCCGGCGCCGGGCGTCCTGGGTGGCGGGATCGTCGTAGGCGGTGCGGCTGAACCGGCCGAGGACCCGCAGCATGGGGGAGAGGTCCTCGGGGTCGTGGTCGTTCATGAAGCCGTGGCCCACGCCGGGGTAGATCTTGATGTCGTGCTCCACCCCGGTCTCCGTGAGGATCCCCTCCAGGCGGCGGCCGGCGTCCCCGCCCAGGGGCGTGGTGTCCGCCCCGCCGTAGCTGCCCACGATCGGGCAGGCGCTCGGGAGCCACTGCTCGGCGCCCTCGGGGCACCCGCCGTAGTTCGTGCTCGCGGCCGAGAACCCGTGCTCCGCGGCCAGCGCGAGCGCGTAGCCGCCGCCCATGCAGAAACCGATGACCCCGATCCGGCCGGTGCAGTCGGGGCGGGCCGCGAGCCAGGACCGCGCCGCCTCGACGTCGTCGAACGTGCGTCCCCGGCGGGCGCCGATGTCCTTCATGATCGTGCGCAGACAGCGGAGCCGGCCACCCCAGTGGAAGAGATCCGGGGCGACCGCGAGGAAGCCCTCGCCCGCCAGCCACTCCGCCTGGTGGCGCAGGTCCTGGCTCATCCCGGTGAAGTCGTGCACGAGCACCACACCGGGCCAGGGCCCCGGACCGTCGGGCACCGCCACGTGGACGGGCATCTCCCCGTGGTCGGTGGCGACGACGACGTCGCTCATGACCGCTCAGGCCTGCCGGGCGTGGACGGCGTCGGCGGTGCCGGCCGCCACGAGCCGGCGGCGGTAGGCCATGCCGCCGGCCAGTGCGACCACGAACAGCACCGACATGACGGCGAGCAGGGGCCACGGGCCGAACTGGTAGATCAGCGGCACCGAGGCGGCGGTGATCAGTCCGCCGCCGAAGAACGGCTCGAAGAACAGCTGCTTGTAGCCGAAGGCCTCCATCGCCGGGCTCTCGTCGTGCGGGTCGGCGATGCGCATCAGGATGAGGCCGGTGGCGGTCACGCCCATGGACTGGCCGAAGTCCGCGATGCCGCGCTCGAGCCAGTAGTCGGGGATGATCTTGGGCACGAACAGGATCAGGAAGCCGGTGCAGAAGACGACGCCGGAGAGGGACAGGATCAGGAAGGCCTCCCAGTTCGCGGCGATCGCGGTGAGGGACAGGGTCGCGATGGCGGCGAGGATCAGGAAGTCGAGGGCGAGCCCCTGGATGCGCAGCATCATCTGGTGGTCCAGCAGGTGGCCGATGCCCCGCCGGTCCATGACCAGCTGCACCACCACGCCGCCCAGCATGGCGAGCGGGAAGAGCGGCACGAACGCGAGCAGCTCCACGGTGTCCGCCCACAGCGCCTGCTCGATCCACTGCAGGGCCGTGAGCATGAGGTAGCCGATGAGGATGGCGATGCCCACCACGGCCACGTGCAGGGTGAGCGGCTCGATCGAGGCCGGCCGGGAGGTCATCATGGCCGCGGGGATGTTCTCGTCCCGGCGGTAGAGGCCCTTCTGCTCCTCGATGGACTGCTCCACGTTGCCCTTGATCACCTTGGTGCGCCCGGTGCGCACGCCCCAGTTGATGACGGCGATCCCGATGACGATGCCGCTCACGAGGCCGACGGTGGCCATGCCCAGGGCCAGGTCCGCGCCGTCCTCGAAGCCCAGCTCCTCCATGACGGGGCGCATCCCGGCCGCGGTGCCGTGGCCGCCCTCGAAGCCGATCTCGATGAGGGCGCCGGCCATGGGGGAGATCCCGAACAGGGGCCCGAGGACCATGATCACCAGCAGCAGGCCGACCACGTACTGGCCGGAGCCGAGGGCGAGACCCACCGACAGCTGCGGACCGGCGAGCCGGGCGACGCGGCGGGGGCCGGGGATGGACGCCCCGAGGAAGAGCGTCGCGAAGACCACGCTGATGAGCAGGCTGGGGAGCGTGGACCAGACCTCGAGGATCTCCGGGGTGAAGACGCCCCCGTCCGCGAGCCCGTCGACGCCGGCGGCCTCGCCGAGACGGCCCAGGACCTGGGGGCCGGCGAGCAGGGCGAGGACGCCCGCGATGATCGAGCTGGGCAGGAAGATCTTCTGGATCCACCGCACCCGGACCCGCAACCACTTCCCCACCAGGAACAGCGCTGCCAGCAGGATCAGGGCGAAACCGACGTGGTCGGGGCTCATGGCGGACTCCTGGGTCGACAGCGCGGGCGGTCGGGCCCAGTCTATGCACGAGTGGCCGACGGCACACCAGGAGCCGGTGGGACGGGCGTCCGCCCCGGTACCCTGGCAGGCGTCCCCTCTTCCCTGCCCTGTCCACCCCTCTTCCACCGCCCAGGAGCACCCGTGACGCCCTCGTCGCCCCCGGACCGTCCCTCGACACCGCCGACCACCACCACGCCCACCGCCACCGCCGGCGGGGAGCCCCGCCGCAGCATCCCGGGCAACGTGGTGCGCGGCGCCCTCATCGGCGTGGTGGAGACCGTCCCCGGCGTCAGCGGCGGCACCGTGGCCCTCGTGGTCGGCATCTACGACGAGCTCATCAACTCCGCCGGGCACGTGGTGTCCGCCGGCAAGCGGGCGCTCCTCGGGCCCGACCGCGCCGCCGGGGTGCGGCACCACCTCGCCCTGGTCCACTGGCGGATCGTGCTGCCCGTGGTGATCGGCATGGTCGCGGCCCTGCTCACCGTGGCCGGTCCCATGAGCCACCTCGTCGAGGAGTACCCGGTCACCATGCGGGCGCTGTTCTTCGGGATGGTCATGGCCTCCATCGGGGTGCCCCTGCGCCTGGCGGGCGGGGCTCTGCGGGCCCGGGACGCGGCCGTGGTGGCGCTCGCGGCGGCGGTCGCGTTCGTGCTCGTGTCCGTCCCGCCCACCACGGTCGCGCCCGCGCCGCTGCTCGTCGTGCTCGCGGCCATGGTCGCGGTGTCCGCGCTGCTGCTGCCCGGGCTCTCCGGCTCCTTCCTGCTCCTGACGATCGGGCTCTACCAGCCGACGCTGCGGGCCGTCGACGAGCTCGACCTCGGCTACCTGTCCCTGTTCTTCCTCGGCGCCGCCCTGGGCATGGTGGTCATCGTCAAGGGCCTGCAGTGGCTCCTCGACCACCACCACCGCGTCACCATGCTGGCGCTCACCGGGCTCATGCTCGGCGCCCTGCGCACCCTGTGGCCCTGGCAGCTCGAGGACCGCACGCTGCTCTCCCCCGAGGGGGACTGGTGGGTCCAGCTGCTCGCGGCCGCGGCCGGCTGCGTCGTCGTCCTCGCCCTGCTGGCCGTCGACGCCCGCACCCGGGCGCGCACCGGGCACGGGTCCCAGGAGGAGCTCGCCGGTGTCGAGTCCGGCGACGAGGCCACCGACAGCCCCCGGTAGTCGGCCGCGGGCCGCTCAGCCGCAGAGGGCTGCTGCGGGCCGACGCGGTTCCGGGTCATCCCGGGGGCGGACGCCACGCCTGGCCGGCGTCGAGCGCGGCCAGCAGTTGCGGGCCGGCGGCCTCCCCCACGACCTCCCGGGGTCCGACGACGACGAGCAGCGACCTCGCCCGCGACATGCCCACGTAGACCATGTGCTGGGCCCGGGCCATGTCCTGGAACCCGTTGACCGCCAGGACCACGGCCGAACGCTCGAGGCCCTTGAAGCCCAGGACGTGTCCGTAGAACACGTCCTCCTCCGCGAAGTGCCCGTCCCAGTAGGCGCCGAAGCCCTCCGTCTCCACGACCTCCCGCTGCACCGGGTGGCGCCTGCCGGTGGTCAGCAGGGCGATGCGGCCCGGGTCCCACCCCTCTCCCTGGAGGGCGACCACGGCGTCGTCGGCGAGATCCAGGACCGCCCCGGGCTCGACGTCGACGAACCGCACCGCCGGCCCCTCCTCGTTCCGGCACCGCTGCGGTTCGCGGGCGAGCGGGGCGAAGGCCCGGGCGATGGCCGAGGTGTTGCGCAGGTTGTCGTCCAGCGGGAACGGGTTGAGATCGATCGGGGCGTGCCCGTCCCGGTCGAAGATGCGCTGGTGCTCGTCGGCGAACACGAACAGCACGCCCTGGTCCGGGTCCTCGAGGCACTGGACGAGCGCCTCCCACCACAGCTCCCCGAAGTCCTGGGCCTCGTCCACGACGATCGCGTCGAACCGGCTCCCGTCCGGGCGGGCGACGGCCAGCTCCCGCAGCTGCTGGGGGAGCCGCTGCTCCCAGTAGTCGGGGTCGTCGTCCTCGCCGGGCTCCGCACCCCACTCGAGGGGCAGCCGGTGGAACAGCCCGATGTACGCCGGACGCTCCTCCTCCGGCCACGCCCGGGACATCAGCTGGAAATACCGTGCGAGCCCCCGGGAATAGCACACGAGCGCCGTGCGGTGCCCGTCGCGGGTGAGCCGGCGGGCCTTGAGCATGGCCAGGTGGGTCTTGCCGGAGCCGGCGCCTCCGGTGATCTGAGCCCGGTGCTGCCGGCGGAGCAGGGACAGCGTGCGCTCCTGCTCCCGGGTGAGCTGGTTGCCGGAGTCCTCGAGCTCCCGGGCGAGGTCCTGCACGTTCCGCAGGGACAGATGGGTGCGGCGCAGGTTCTTGACGACGAGCGCCACGGTGGCCGGGTCCGGGGGCCGGTAGGCCTGCGTGCTGCGCCGCAGCACCTGGTTCAACCGTCCCGCGATACCGTCCAGGTCGGTGCTGTCGAGCAACCGGTCCCGCGGGGCGTCGGGGACGTCCCAGTCCTCGGGCAGGCGGGTGTAGGGCAGCGCCGCGAAGAACGTGGTCCGCCCGCCCCCGCGGGACAGCCGCGGGGCCAGGTAGTCCAGGAGGGCGTGCATCCCCGACTGGGCCTGCTCCAGCGGGGACCGCTTCAGCCGGTGTGCCCCATCCCTGCCGGACTGGTACCACTGTCCGTCACGGACCGAGAGCCGGCCTCCCTTCACCTCGACCACCGCGTTGCCCACGCCGGGCCACAGCACGAGCAGGTCCAGTTCCGCCTCGGTCTCGTCCCCGGTGATGCGCTGTCCTGAGATCAGCACCGCGTCCTCCGGCAGCTGTGCCCGCAGCGCTTCCCAGACGCACTGCTCCGCTCCGGACCCTGGTGGGAACTCGGGGGACTCCGGGAAGGTCTGTGGCATGGCGTCAGGCTATCCGGGATGTGCCACTGCAACCGGGAGGTGGTGCGCCACCGTGTGACGGGGCGCGACCAGCGGCCCGCGCTCCCGGAGCGAAAGGCGGAGCACGGCGGAGGGCCCCGGTGTCGACTGCGACACCGAGGCCCTCCGGGTGGTTCGACGGCTGAACCGTGCTACTTGGTTCCGTCCTTGAAGTTCTTGCCCGCGTCCTTGACGTTCTCGCCGGCCTGCTTGGCGCTGCCGGACAGCTTGTCCGCCTGGCCCTCGGCCTGGAGGTCGCGGTTGTCGGTGGCGTCGCCGACCTTTTCCTTCGCGGTGCCGCTCGCCTTCTCCGCGGCGTTGCTCATCTTGTCTCCGAGTCCCATGGGCTCTCCCTCCGGTCGGTCAACAGGTGTTCCCAGCGTAGACCGGTCAGCATGCTGAGGGAACAGGGGAGGCGCTCCGGGAACGGGCTTTCCCCCAGGGCGAACAGCGCGCGCTCAGCGCTCCGGGACGTCGAGCCCGGCCCGGGCCAGGCGGTCCCGCAGCCAGCCCGGGATCCTGCGGTCCATCCGCCGGTAGTGACCGAGGTGCCTCCGCCAGTCCTCCGCGGCGACCGGGTGCGGGGCGTGCGCCGGAAGGACGGGGTCGTCCTCGTAGTTGAGCACGAGCTCCACTCGGGGGTGCTGCCAGCGCCGCTCGGCCACGGTGACGATCAGCGCGGCGGAGAACCACGACCCGTCGACGAGATCGGCGTAGTCGTCCTGGAGGGCCCGGGTCAGCCGCCGCGGGGCGTTGCGCAGGCCCTCGACCGCCACGGGGCGCCGGACCGTGCGATCACCGCGGACCTCCCGCACCTGCAGGCGCAGGTCCCGGCCCACGCTCAGGACGTCCAGCACGAGCGCGTCCCAGCCCGGCTCGGCCCCGTGGGCGCGGACGAGCCACCGGGCCAGCCGGTCGATGGTCCTCCGCTGCCGGGGGCTCTGGAGTCTGTCGGTCCGCACGGCCACACGCTAGCAAGCGCCGGGCCGGGCTGCTCAGTCGGCGGTGATGACCACCTTCACCGCCTGGTGCTGCGCCGCGTTGCCGAACAGCTCGTAGGCCTCCTCCATCTGGGACATGGTGAAGCGGTGGGTGGCCATCGCCTTCGCGTCCAGCCGGCCGGACCGCACCATGTTCAGCAGGTTGCCCACGGTGCGGCAGTCCACGAGACCCATGTTGATGCGGACGTTGGAGATCCACATCCGGTCCAGGGGCAGCTCCACCGGCTTGCCGTGCACCCCCGCGTTGGCCACCGTGCCGTAGGGCCGGACCACGTCCAGGCAGGTCCGGAAGGTCTCCGGCACGCCCACGGCCTCGATGGCCACGTCCACGCCGAGACCGTCCGGGGACAGCGCCCTGATCCGCTCGACGGCGTCCGGGTCCCCGGCGTTGACCTTGTCCGTGGCCCCCAGCTCGAGCGCCTTGTCCATCCGGTTCTCGTCGAGGTCCACGGTGATGACCCGTCCGGCGCCGCAGAGGTTCGCCGTCATCACCGCGCCCAGGCCCACGGGCCCCGCGCCCACGATCGCGACCGTGTCGCCGGGCTTCGTGTTGCCGTTGAGGATCCCGATCTCGAAGCCCGTGGGCAGGGCGTCGGTCAGGAACAGGACGTCCTCGTCGTCGAGCCCCTCGGGGACCTTGTGCACGGAGGTCTCCGCGAACGGCACGCGCACGTACTCGGCCTGCGTCCCGTCGATGAGGTGCCCGAACACCCATCCGACCCCGCCGAGGGTCTGGCAGTGGGAGGGCTGGTTGTTCCTGCAGTAGGAGCACTTCCCGCAGTTGGTGACGGCCGGGATGATGATCCGGTCTCCGGGCTCGAGCCCGGTCACGGCGTCCCCGACCTCGGTGATCGTGCCGACCGCCTCGTGGCCGAGGATCCGGCCGTCCGTGACGGCCGGGACGTCGCCCTTGAGGATGTGCAGGTCGGTGCCGCAGATGGTGGTCGTGTCGACCTTCGCGATGACGTCGGTGGGGTCCTGGATGGTGGGGTCCGGGGCGTCCTCCCACGCCTTGCTGCCGGGTCCGTGGTAGACGAGTGCCTTCATGGGGTCCTCCTCGGTCGGCGGTCCGGCGGGCTGCCGGGCCGCTCGTGCTCATCGTAGGCAGGGAGGCGCCGGGGGCCGAGGGGTTACTGGTAGGAGACGAACCATGGCTGCGGCTCGATCGCGGACGTCTCCTCCGGCGTGAAGGTGGGCGTGTCCTCGTCGTAGAAGTTCTTCCACGCCATCCGGATCCCCTCCGGCAGGCCCTGCTGCAGCCGCTCCCAGGTCCCCATCTTCAGCTCCGGGGTGCCGTGGCCGTCGGCGTGCAGGACCAGCGCGAGCTCCGGTCGGGACGCGTCCACGAGGTGGCGGTTCGTGATCATCGACTCCGCGAACTGGTGCAGGACCACCACCTTCTGCGGCAGGTCGTTCTCCCGGGTCAGCTCGGCGAGCCACGCGGTGGTCGCGTTGATCTCCGCCGCGTCGACCGAGCCGATCTGCACCATGTGCACCTGGCCCGGGGCCAGCCGCCACTCCGGGTCCAGGGCCAGGCCCACGTTGGGCAGCTCGAGCAGCTCCTGGTACTGCTGCGCCTGGCTCAGGAAGTCCTGCCGGCCGGGCTGGAGGTCCAGCACCACGTAGACGTCCTGCTCCGCCGCGGCCTCCACGTACGGGCGCAGCTCCTCGACCGGGGTCTCCTCGGAGTAGTCGCCGTCCTCGCCGGGTCCCGCGGACGCCGTGGTCGCGATGATCTCGAACGCGGGAACCACCGGCACCTCGCTGAAGGGCTCGTACTGGGCGGCCAGCTCCTTCGCCCGGGCGGCGGACTCCTCCGGCCCCTGCTCGCCGAGCACGCCCAGGGCGGGGGTCCCGGGGTGGCCGTAGAGGGCCACCATCCGCCGGTCGGGGAACACCTCGGTGCCCCCGCCGATCAGCTCGGCGGGCTCCTCGGGCGTGGGGGTCGGGGACGGGGTGGGCGACGACGACGACGCGCTCGCCGCCGGTGTCGCCGCCGAGCCCGGGGCGGCGCCCTGGGCGCAGCCGGTCAGCAGGAGCGCGGCGCACAGGGCCGGGACGAGGGGGCGGGGCAGCGACGAGCGGGTCATGGTCTGTCCTGGGGCCGGAAGCGGGGGGCGCGTCCAGCCTACGCACCGGCCGGCGCGCGCGGAGGGAACGGGGCCGGGCACGGTGCGGGGCGCGTCACGGGGCGACCCGGAACGCCGGCCGCCCGGGGCGCGGCGGCCGGGGCGGTCCGGCGCGCCGCAGGCCGTGCCGGGCTGTTCCGGCGCGTCTCAGGGCGTGCCGGGCTCGTCCCGCCCGCCGAGCTCGCCCAGGTCCTCCAGCAGCCGCAGGCCGCGCTCGGCCCAGGCGATCTCCTGGTCGGCCCGGGCCACCTGGCCCTCGTAGGCGAAGACCTTGAACCGGGTGATCCGCTCCCACTGGTCCTCGGGGTTGGCGGCCAGCCGGCGTGCCAGCGTGGGGCTCGTGCGCTCCTGGAGCGCCCTGATCTGCTGGAGGGCCTGGTCCCGCTGGTCCCGGTAGTGCTCGATGTGGGCGCGCAGCTGCGCGGCCGCGGCCCCGGGGGGCGCCCACTCGAAGTAGGCGGCCCGGAGGTGGGCGGGGTCCCGCTCCCGGACGTAGCCGAGGGGCTGGTCCTGCCACTGCCGCAGGGCGCGCTCGCCCTCGGGCGTGATCGAGTACTCCGTCTTGGTGGCCCCGCGCGAGCCCCACGGGACGGGCCGGCTCGTGAGGAGTCCCTCCGCGTGAAGCTTGCGCAGCTCCGGGTAGATCTGCGAGTCGGGGGCGTGCCAGACGTGGCCCACGGAGGTGCTGAACTGCTTGACCACGTCGTAGCCCGTCAGCGGCCCCGAGGAGAGCAGTGCCAGCAGGGCCGAGCGGAGGCTCACGGGCGGTTCCTTCCGTCGTAGCAGGGCGTCGTCCTGCTGAGCCTAGCCGGGAGGAGCGCGCCGTGACCCTTGCCACTCACTATGGGCATAGGTATTGTGTGTTCCGCGCCACCAACTATCTATGGAGATAGTGAGTGGCCCGTGCTCTCCCCGGACCACCCAGCAGAGGACCGCGCCATGACCGTCTCCGCCACGAAGACCACCACCACCGCCAAGCTCCTGTCCCACCCGCTCGACGCCTGGTACGTGGCCGGGTGGGACCACGAGCTCACCGCCAGGGGCGTCCTCGCCCGCACCGTCGCGGGCCGTCCGCTGGCCCTGTACCGGACCGAGGACGGCCGCCCCGTGGCCCTGGCGGACGCCTGCTGGCACCGGCTCGCCCCGCTGTCCCAGGGCAGGCTCGTGGGCCGCGACGAGATCCAGTGCCCCTACCACGGGCTGCGCTACAACGCCGCGGGGCGGTGCACCTCGATGCCCGCGCAGGAGACGCTGAACCCCTCCGCCACGGTGCCGTCCTTCCCGGTGCTCGAGCGCCACCGCTACGTGTGGGTCTGGCTGGGCGATCCCACGCGGGCTGATCCCGCCCTCGTGCCCGACATGCACCAGCTGGACAGCCCCGAGTGGGCCGGCGACGGCGAGACCATCCACGCCCCCTGCAACTACCAGCTGGTCCTCGACAACCTCATGGACCTCACCCACGAGGAGTTCGTGCACTCCTCCAGCATCGGCCAGGAGGAGCTCTCGGAGTCCGAGTTCGAGACCACCCACGACGAGAACTCCGTGACCGTCACCCGGTGGATGCGCAACATCGACGCCCCGCCCTTCTGGCTCAAGAACATGCGGGACAGGTTCCCGGGCTTCGAGGGCAAGGTGGACCGCTGGCAGATCATCCACTACACCTTCCCCTCCACCATCTGCATCGACGTCGGCGTCGCCGAGGCCGGTACCGGGGCCCCCGAGGGGGACCGCTCCCGCGGGGTCAACGGCTACGTCATGAACACGATCACCCCGGAGACGGACCGCTCCTGCCACTACTTCTGGGCGTTCATGCGCAACTACCGCCTGGAGAGCCAGCTCATCACCACCCAGCTGCGCAACGGCGTGCACGGGGTCTTCGGCGAGGACGAGGCCATGCTGCAGGCCCAGCAGGCGGCCATCGACGCCAATCCCGACCACGAGTTCTACAACCTCAACATCGACATGGGCGGAATGTGGGTGCGCCGGCTCCTCGAGCGGGCGCTCGAGGCGGAGGGCCGCCCCGCCGCCGCCCCGACCGCTCCCGCCGGGGCCTGAGGAGCGACCGTGGCCGATTCCCAGCACGAGGTCTGGCAGAACGCCGTCGTCGTCGCCGCCGAGGACGTCGCCGCCGGCATCCGGCGCGTCGTCCTGCGCCCCGAGCAGCCCCGCCCGGTGCGCCCCGGTGAGCACGTGGACGTCCGCGTCCTCGTCCACGGCGAGCAGCAGGTGCGCTCCTACTCCGTGGTCGACGCCGCCGACGACGGCACGCAGCTCGCCGTCAGCGTCTTCCGCACCCCCGCCTCCCGCGGCGGCTCCGTGTTCATGCACGGACTGGAGCCCGGGCAGGTCCTCGAGATCACCCAGCCGCTGCAGAACTTCCCGCTGCGCGTCGGGGCGCCGTCCTACGTCCTGCTGGCCGGCGGCATCGGCATCACGGCGATCGCCGGGATGGCCGCGCTGCTGCGCCGGCTCGGCGCGGACTACCGCCTCGTCTACGTCGCCCGCTCCCGCGCCGCCATGGCCTACCTCGACGACCTGACCGCCCTGCACGGGGACCGGCTCGAGGCGCACGTCGACGACGAGGGCGGCTCGCTCGACGTGCCGGCCCTCGTGGCCGGCGTGCCCGAGACCGCCGAGCTCTACATGTGCGGCCCGATCCGGCTCATGGACGCGGTGCGCCGCGCCTGGGCCGAGCGGGAGCTCGACCGGACCAGCCTGCGCTACGAGACCTTCGGCAACAGCGGCTGGTTCGAGGCCGAACCGTTCGTGGTCCGCGTTCCACGGCTCGGCGCCGAGACCGTCGTCGGCTCCGACGAGTCCCTGCTCGAGGCCCTCGAGCGGGAAGGCCTGGACATGATGTCCGACTGCCGCAAGGGCGAGTGCGGGCTCTGCCAGGTCAAGGTGCTCGGCCTGGCCGGGCGGATCGACCACCGCGACGTGTTCTACTCGGACCGGCAGAAGGAGACCGGCACGTCCATGTGCTGCTGCGTCTCGCGGGCGGTCTCCGCCGCGCCGGAGACCGTTCCCGGCGAGCGCCCGGCCGCCGTCCTCACCATCGACGTCCCCTGAGAGGCTTCCCATGGACATCCGGCACCAGATCGACGCATCGAGGATGTCGTCGTACCAGTGGCTCATCATCGCGGTGACCACGTTCCTCAACGCCCTCGACGGCTACGACGTCCTCGCCATGGCGTTCACGGCCACGTCCGTGACCGAGGAGTTCGGGCTCTCCGGCTCCCAGCTGGGCTGGCTGCTCAGCGCCGGGCTCATCGGCATGGCCGCGGGCTCGCTCGTGCTCGGGCCCTTCGCGGACCGGTACGGCCGGCGGAAGATCCTCATCGTGGCCCTCGCCGTCAACGCCCTCGGCCTGTTCCTGTCCACCACGGCCGGGACCGTGCTCGAGCTCGGCCTGTGGCGGGTCGTCACGGGCCTGGGGGTGGGCGGGATCCTCGCCTCCGCCACGGTGCTCACCAGCGAGTACGCCAGCGCCCGCCGCCGCGGCATGGCCGTGAGCATCTTCACCGCGGGCTACGGCGTGGGCGCCACCCTCGGCGGGATGGGCGCCACCCAGTTGATCCCGGCCTTCGGCTGGCGCTCCGTGTTCCTCACCGGTGGACTGCTCACCCTCGTGGCGATCGCGCTCGTGGTGGTCGTGCTGCCCGAGTCCGTCGACTATCTCCGCACCCGGCGGCCGGCGGGCGCCCTGCAGAAGCTCGACCGCATCGCCCGGCGCATCCGCCTCGACGGCGAGGTCGAGCTCGGCCCGGCCCCGGTCGGCGCGGACGGGCGCCGGAGCAGCGTCGGCATGCTGCTCAGCGGCCGCTACCGCACCGCGACCCTCCTGCTGTGGACCGCCTTCTTCGTCATCATGTTCGGCTTCTACTTCGCCAACTCCTGGACGCCCCGGCTGCTCGTGGAGACCGGGATGACCGAGCAGCAGGGCATCGTCGGCGGCCTCATGCTCACGATGGGCGGCACCTTCGGGTCCCTGCTCTACGGGGTGCTGACCACCAAGTGGGACGAGCGGCGGACCCTGATGGCCTTCACCGTGCTCTCCGCGGTGACCCTCGTCCTGTTCATCACCGCCACGTCGGTGCCGCTGCTGGCGTTCTCCAGCGGCGTGGTGGTCGGCATGCTCATCAACGGCTGCATCGCCGGCCTCTACACCGTGGCCCCCATGACCTACGAGCCCGGCATCCGGACCACCGGCGTGGGCTGGGGCATCGGGGTCGGGCGGGCCGGGGCCATCCTGGCTCCCATCGCGGTCGGCGCGCTGCTGGACACCGGCTGGACCCCCACGCAGCTCTACGTGGGGGTGGCGGTGGTCGTCGCCCTCGCGGCGCTGGCCCTCATCCGGCTGCGCCCCTACGCCGAGGCGGCCGACGAGCCCGCGGGCGGGCAACCCGGACGGCGTCGCACCCGGTCCTCCTCGGCCGGCTGACGCCGCGGCGGGCTCACCGCTGCACGAGGTCCGTGCAGCCCTCCTCGTGGGGCAGCAGCGGGCGGAGGGCGACCGACCAGCGCTCGCCGTCCTCGGACACCCAGGGCGTCAGCGTGTCCGCCGTCCGCGCGGCGTCCAGGACGGCCCTGGCCTGCTCGCCCGTGGCCAGCACGCAGCTCAGCCCCAGGCGCGGCTCGAGCGGCTCCCCGGGCAGCGGTGGTCCCGGCCACGGCACCGGCTGCGGCTCCGCGCCGTTCTGCGGATCCCGCCACTCGGTGACCACGCCGGCGACCGCCTCCGGGACGTAGGCCTCCTGCGCGCCGACGGCGTCCTCCGGGAGCACCGAGGCGGGGTCGCTCAGCTCCTGGACGAGTGCCTGCAGCTCGGCCCGTGCGGCCCGCTGCTCCGGGGTCAGGGTGTCGTCCGTGCCCCCGGGCCGGTCCTCGCCCGGCGGGCCGGGAGGCGTCTCGGCGCCCAGGGCGTACACCTCCCGCACATAGGTCTCGTCCCGGGTCCGCACAGTGAAGCGGGTCGAGGGCAGGTCGGCCACCGGCGGGCTGCCGAGGTCCGCGGACTCGTCGACCCCCGCGCGGAGCGCGCGGCCGACCAGCACCGCGACGGCGTCCTCGTCGACGTGCTGCACCTGCAGGCTGGGCAGGGCGGGCGGCGGGTAGATCGCGATCTGCGGGCCCTGGGTGATGACCCGGCCGTCGGCGTGCACGCTGACCAGCGGCAACCGGGACGCCAGCATCTCCGGCGTGACGAAGCCCCCGGTGTGGGCCACCTCGATCACCAGCCCCTCGGCCGGCACCGCCGGGGCCGACGGCGCGCTCGAGGTCGTCGGTGTCTCCGGGCTCGTCGGTGCCCCCGGGGTCGTGGGGGCGGCCCCGGCGGGACCCCGCTGCGCGCACGCGGTGGTCAGCAGCAGGACGGTCAGCACGAGCGCGGGCCACGTGGTGCGGGACATCGCGGGCTCACCAGCCCCGGCTGCCGGGGGCGCCCTTGAACGGACCGACCACCCGTGAGGTGATCCAGCCCCCGTAGAACCCGCCCTCCTGCGGGAGCACCTGCTCCCCGGCCACGAGGCACCGGTCCATCAGCCCGGGCATCAGGGCCACGTGCCCGCGCAGGGACTCGAAGCCCGGCGTGGGGGAGGGGTAGGTCCAGGCCGCCCGGGGAGCGGTGCGGCCCCCGCCCCGCACGTCGAAGTACGCCGCCGCCCCCTTCCACTCGCACCACGAGCTCCCCCCGCACGGGTGCAGGCTGCCGTCGGCGAAGGCCTCGTGGGGCAGGTAGTAGGTGGGCGGGTGGCTGGTCTCGAGCACCCGCAGGGCGTCCGTGGTCGAGGCGATGCGCTCGCCGCCCAGCCACACCTCCACGTGCTCCCGGCTGGGCTCCGCCCGGGGCGGTCTCGGGTAGTCCCACACGGACTCCTGGCCGGGGCCGAGTGGGTCGGGCCGTGGTCGTCTCATCTGCTCGCCCTCCGAAGGGCCGTCTGGAACCCCGGTCCGGGGGTCCGGACGGACATGTGTCCTGCACCACCATGCTACGGCGGCCGGCGGCGCCCCGGGGTGCTCGTTCGGCGTCCTGTGCCGGGTGTCACCGGTCATGCCGGGCCCTACTGAAATGAACGACGATCATTTAGAGTGGCAGGCACCGCGTACTCGTCCGCAGAGAGGAACCACCATGAGCGACGTCCTGCAGAACTACGTCGACGGCGCCTTCGTCGAGGCCCACGGCACCGGCCGGATCGACGTGGTCGACCCCACCACCGGCACCACGGTCGCCGTCTCCCCGGTCTCGGACGCCACGGACGTGGACCGGGCCTTCGCCGCCGCCCGGAAGGCGTTCCGGACCTGGAAGCGCACCACGCCGAGCGAGCGCCAGCTCCTGCTGCTCCGGCTCGCGGACGCCCTCGAGGCGCACAGCTCCGAGCTCGTCGACGCCCAGCACCGCAACACCGGCCAGCCGCGGCAGATGATCGCCGACGAGGAGGTCGCCGCCGGCGCCGACAACCTCCGCTTCTTCGCCGGCGCCGCCCGGACCCTCGAGGGCAAGGCCGCCGCGGAGTACATGAGCGGGCACACGTCCTACGTGCGGCGGGAGCCGGTCGGCGTCGTGGCGCAGGTGACGCCCTGGAACTACCCGCTGCTCATGGCGATCTGGAAGCTGGGCCCGGCACTGGCCGCGGGCAACACCGTGGTGCTCAAGCCCTCGGACACCACTCCGGAGTCCACGCTGGTCCTGGCCCGGCTCGTCGACGGGATCTTCCCCGCCGGCGTGGTCAACGTCCTGCTGGGGGACGGCTCCACCGGGGCGCTGATGACCGGGCACCGGACCCCGGCCATGGTCTCCATCACCGGGTCCGTGCGCGCCGGCCGCGCCGTGGCCCTCGCCGCCGCGCAGAACCTCACCCGCGGCCACCTCGAGCTCGGCGGGAAGGCGCCCGCCGTCGTCTTCGCGGACGCCGACCTGCCCGCCGCCGCGAAGGCGCTCGTGGAGTTCGGCACCTTCAACGCCGGCCAGGACTGCACCGCGGTGACGCGCGTCCTCGTCCAGGACAGCGCCCACGACGAGTTCGTGCGCCTGCTCGCCGCGGCCGCCCGGGACATCGTGACGGGCGACCCGGACGAGTCCAGGAACTTCTACGGCCCCCTCAACAACGCCCGCCACTTCGAGGACGTGTGCCGCAAGCTCGCCGAGCTGCCCGAGCACGCGAGCGTGGTCACCGGCGGGAAGCCGGTGGAGGGCGCCCCCGGCTACTTCTTCGAGCCCACCGTGGTGACCGGGGTGCGCCAGGACGACGCCCTCGTCCAGGAGGAGACCTTCGGCCCGGTGCTCACCGTGCAGCCCTTCGGCACGGAGGAGGAGGCGCTCGAGCTGGCCAACGACGTCGACTACGCCCTGGCCTCGAGCGTGTGGACCACCGACCACGGCACGGCCATGCGGGTCTCCCGCGAGCTCGAGTTCGGGTGCGTGTGGGTCAATACCCACGTCATGCTGATCTCCGAGATGCCGCACGGCGGGTTCAAGAACTCCGGCTACGGCAAGGACCTCTCGCTCTACTCGGTCGAGGAGTACACCCAGGTCAAGCACGTCATGCACGCCCTCGACGCCTGAGCCGGCCCGGCCGGACGGCCCGGCGCCCGCCGGCGGCTCAGTCCCCGCCGGCCGTCCGGTCCTGTCCGGCCGTCCGGTCCCGTGCCGCCGCCAGGCGCAGCCGGAAGCCGTCCAGCATGGCGGTGAGGGCGACCTCGAAGGCCTCGTCCGCCGCCGCGGTGGCGTCCGCGGGCCGCGCCCGCACGGCGTCGGCGAACACCGGGGCGAGGTCCGAGCGCTCCCCGGGGTCGAAGATGTCGGCGGGCGCCGTGGCGTCGTAGGCGGCGCCGAAGACCAGGGACTCGATCGAGACGATCACGTCCGCGATGCTGGCGCCCTCCCAGCCCGCGTCCGCGAGGCCGGAGGCCACGGTCTCGTACATCTGCAGGGTGTGCGGGGAGTCGGCGACCGGCAGCACGGCCATGATCGGGATCATGGCCGTGTGCTGGGCGTAGCAGTCCCGGTAGGACCGCGCCCAGCGCTCGAGCGCCCGGTCCCACGGGAGGGCGCCGAAGGCGGAGCGGTCGATGCCCTGGTTGATCCGGTCCTGGACGCGGATCAGCACCTCGCGCTTCGACGGCGTGTGGTTGTACAGGGCCGAGGTGGAGACCTTCATCTCCCGCGCCAGCTCCGTCATCGTGAGGTGCCGGTAGCCCCGGGTGGCGACGATCTTGATCGCGGCGCTGGTGATCCGCTCCTCGGAGAGCACGGGCTTGCTCGGGCGCCCGCGTCTGCGCGGAGAGGTGCCGGCGGGGGCCATGTGCGGATCCTCCTGCGGTCGGTGCCGCGGGCTCCGGGACGGGACGTCCGGGCCGCGGGGTCGGGCGGTCACCTCCGAGTCTAGGGCGGCGGCCGGACGGTGGTGTCCCCGGCGGTCCCTCCTTGACCGCCGACCGGCCGGCTCCTAGCGTGTGGGCGATGAAGAGCGCCGACATCCACTTCTACTTCGATCCGACCTGTCCCTTCGCGTGGCTGACCAGCTCGTGGGTCCGCACCGTGACAGCCCGCCGGGAGTACCGGGTGGACTGGCGGTTCATCTCCCTGCGCCTGCTCAACGAGCACGTGGACTACGACGCGTGGTTCCCGCCGGAGTACGAGGCCTCCCACACGGCGGGCCTGCGACTGCTGCGCGTGGCCGCCCGGACCCGCGCCGAGCACGGGCGCGAGGCGGTCGGGCGGCTGTACGAGGGTCTCGGGGCGCGGATCTTCGACGCCGATCCCGTGCCCGGCGCCGAGGAGCCGGGCCAGGACCGCCGCGGCGGCCGCGCCTTCCTCGAGCCGGTGCTCACCGCCACGGGGCTTCCGGCCGAGCTCGCCGACGCCCTCGAGGACGAGTCGTGGGACGCGGTGGTCCGGGCGGAGACGGAGGAGGCCCTGGCGCTGACGGGCCGGGACGTCGGGACCCCCATCATCCACTTCGAGCCGCCGGAGGGCGTGGCCTTCTTCGGCCCGGTCATCAGCCGTCTGCCCGCGGAGGAGGACGCGGTGGAGCTGTGGGACCACGTGGTGGCCCTCGCCCGGTTCCCCGGCTTCGCCGAGCTCAAGCGCAGCCTGCGGGAGCAGCCGCGGCTGCGGGGCCTGGGCGCCGCACCGGACGAGACCGGCGTGCAGGAGGACTGGCACGCCGGGAGCCGGCGCACCAAGAAGTAGGCGCTCCCGCCTCCGGGCGAAAGTTCCGTTCCAGCTCTTGACGGACAGCGGTCCGGGCACGCTTAATGAATCAGATTCATTTTAGCGTGAAGGAGAGCACAGTGACCGATCAACGCACCCTGGGCAGCAGGACCGCGCTGGAGCGCGACGTCGTCGTCGTCGGAGCCGGCCCCGCCGGACTGATGGCGGCCCGCGGCCTCGCCGCCGCCGGGAAGACCGTGGCCGTCCTCGAGGCCCGCGACCGCGTGGGCGGGCGGACCTGGTCCAAGACCGTGGACGGGGCGTTCCTGGAGGTCGGCGGGCAGTGGATCTCCCCGGACCAGACCGAGCTGCTGGCGCTGGTCGACGAGCTCGGCCTGGAGACCTTCCGGCGCTACCGCGAGGGCGAGTCCGTCTACCTGGCCCCGGACGGCACCCGCCACACCTACACCGGCTCGATGTTCCCGGCGGGGGAGGCCACGACCGCCGAGATGGAGAAGCTCGTCGCGCTCCTGGACGGGCTCGTGGCGGAGATCGGGCCCACCGAGCCGTGGGCGCACCCGGCCGCCCGGGAGCTGGACACCGTCTCCTTCTCCTCCTGGCTGCGGCAGCACTCCGACGACGAGGCCGCCTGCGACAACATCGGCATCTTCGTGGCCGGGGGCATGCTCACCAAGCCGGCGCACGCGTTCTCCGCGCTGCAGGCGGTGCTCATGGCCGCCTCCGCCGGGTCCTTCTCGAACCTCGTGGACGAGGACTTCATCCTCGACCGGCGGGTGGTCGGCGGCATGCAGTCCGTCTCCGAGGCCATGGCCGCCGAGCTGGGCGAGGACGTCGTCCTCCTGGACACCCCGGTGCGCACCATCCGCTGGGCCGGTGACGGCGAGACCTACGCCGAGCACGTCCCGGGCACCTCGGTGACCGTCTGGTCCGACCGGCTCACGGTGGTCGCGAAGGACGTGGTCGTGGCCGTGCCGCCCAACCTCTACTCCCGGATCTCCTTCGAGCCGCCCCTGCCGCGGCTGCAGCACCAGATGCACCAGCACCAGTCCCTGGGCCTCGTGATCAAGGTGCACGCCGTCTACGAGACGCCCTTCTGGCGCGCCCAGGGCCTCTCGGGCACCGGCTTCGGCGCGCACGAGCTGTCCCAGGAGGTCTACGACAACACCAACCACGGGGACCCCCGCGGCACCCTGGTCGGCTTCGTCTCGGACGAGAAGGCCGACGAGGTCCTCGGCCTGCCCGCCGAGGAGCGCAAGCGGCTGATCCTCGAGTCCTTCTCCCACTACCTCGGCCCCGAAGCCCTGCACCCGGTGGTCTACTACGAGTCCGACTTCGGCTCCGAGGAGTGGACCCGCGGCGCCTACGCCGCCAGCTACGACCTCGGCGGGCTGCACCGCTACGGCGCCCACCAGCGCACCCCCGTGGGCCCGATCCGCTGGGCCTGCTCCGACCTCGCCGCCGAGGGCTACCAGCACGTCGACGGCGCCCTGCGCCAGGGCCGGCTCGCCGCCGCCGAGATCCTCGGCGCCGGCACCTCGCCCGTCGCGGCGATGCAGGGAGCCGGACGGTGAACGGCGACCGCCCGGGGCGCTACGTCGTCGGCTACAACGGGGACCGGCCCAGCGAGGACGCCGTCCGGCTCGCGGCGGCGATGGCCCGGGCCTTCGGGGCCGAGCTGGAGATCGTGCTCGTGCTGCGCGCGGACAGCCCCTACCAGCAGGTCTATCCGCCGGTCGGCGACATCGCCCCGGTCGTGCGGCACCAGGCCCGCACGTGGCTGGGGGAGGCGGAGCAGCTCGTGCCGGAGGACGTCGTCGCCCGCACGCACCTGCGGGAGGACGGATCCGCGGCCGCGGGCCTCGCCCGTGCCGCCGAGGAGCTCGGTGCGCAGCTGATCGTGGTGGGCGCCGGCACCGGAGCAGGACGCTTCTCGGCCGGGCCCGTGGTCGGCGCCCTGCTGCACAGCTCGCCCGTGCCGGTGGCCCTCGCCCCGCGCCGGTATCCCGGGGACGTCCCGCTTACCCGGCTGTCCGTGGCCGTGGGCACCCGCCCCGGCGCGCACCAGGTCATCCGGGAGGCCGTCCGGGCGGTCGCGCACTCCGGCCTCGAGCTCGAGCTCCTCTCCTTCCTCGAGGGCGGGGCCGCGGACCCGGGCACGGCCGAGCAGGTCCGCCGGCGCGTCGAGGAGCACCTCGAGGCCGCGGCGGACGAGGCCCGCCGCACCCGGCCCGTGAGCGTGCGGGTCGCCACCGGGCGGACCCTCCAGAAGGCCGCGCAGGACGTCGACTGGGCTCCCGGCGGCCTCCTGCTCATCGGCTCGTCCCGCCTGGCCCAGGGGCGGCAGATCTTCCTGGGCACCACCGCAGCACGGCTGCTCAAGCACATCCCGGTGCCGATGGTCGTCGTGCCCCGGCCCGCCCCGGACGCCGATCAGGCCCAGACCGAGAAGGAGGCCGCGTCATGAGCACCGGCACCGCACCGCTCGTCGACCAGCAGGGCACGCGCCACGAGAAAGGGCTCAGCAAGGGCTCGGTGGGCGTTCTCGGCTCCGTGGTCATCGGCGTGTCCACGATCGCGCCCGCCTACACGCTCTCCGGGGCGCTCGGGCCCACTGCCGCCGCGGTGGGGACCCACCTCCCGGCGATCCTGCTCGTCGGATTCGTCCCCATGCTGCTCGTGGCCATGGGGTACCGCCAGCTCAACCGGGCCATGCCGGACTCCGGCACCACCTTCACCTGGGTGTCGAAGGCCTTCGGCCCGTGGATCGGGTGGATGGGCAGCTGGGGTCTGCTCGCCGCCACCATCCTGGTGCTCTCCAACCTGGCCGGCATCGCCGTGGACTTCTTCTACCTGGCACTGGCCCAGATCACCGGCAACGACGCCATCGCGGAACTGACCCGCAACGTGCCCGTCAACGTGGCCACCTGCCTGGCGTTCGTGGCGCTCGCGGCGTGGATCTCCTACCGCGGTATGGAGGCCACCAAGGTGGTGCAGTACGTCCTCGTGGTCTTCCAGCTCGCCGTCCTGCTGTGGTTCGCCGCCGCGGCCTTCGGCCACGTGGGCGGCGGCACCGCCTTCGAGGGTCTCGCCGTGCGCTCCGAGTGGTTCGACCCGTTCGGCGTGGAGTCCTTCTCCGCGTTCGCCGCGGGAGTGTCCCTGTCCGTGTTCATCTACTGGGGCTGGGACGTGGTGCTGACCCTCAACGAGGAGAGCAAGGAGTCCGCCAACGGACCCGGGCGCTCGGCCATCGCGACCATCCTGGTCATCGTCGCCCTCTACATGGCCGTCTCGCTCGCCGTGCTGTCCTACTCCGGCGTGGGCGGCGCCGGGCTCGGCCTGGGCAACGACGAGATCCAGGAGAACGTCTTCGCGGCACTGGCCGGGCCGGTGATGGGCCCGTTCGCGATCCTCATGTCCCTCGCGGTGCTGTCCTCCTCCGCGGCGTCCCTGCAGTCCACGATGATCTCCCCGGCGCGCACCATGCTCGCCATGGGCCACTACGGCGCGCTGCCGGCGAAGTACGCCCGGATCACCGCGCGCTTCCAGTCCCCCGGCTACGCCACGATCGCGGCGGCCGTCATCGCCTCGGTGTTCTACGCCGTGATGCGCGTGGTCTCCGAGAACGTCCTGTGGGACACCATCACCACCCTGGGCATGATGGTCTGCTTCTACTACGGCGTCACCGCACTGGCCTGCGTCTGGTACTTCCGCCGCGAGGCGTTCCGCACCGTGAAGGGGTTCCTGTCGAAGCTCCTGGCGCCGTTGCTCGGCGGCATCCTGCTGCTGGTCTTCTTCGTCCAGACGTCCTACGACTCCATGGACCCCGAGTACGGATCCGGGTCCGCCATCGGCGGCGTCGGGCTCGTGTTCGTCCTCGGCGTGGGCATGCTCCTGCTCGGGGTGGTCGTGATGCTCGTCCAGTACCGGCGCAACCCGTCCTTCTTCCGGGAGCGCTTCGAGACCACCGAGCTGCCGGTCCTCGACTGAAGGACCGCAAGGCGGAGCGTGCGGT
>NZ_JBISWK010000034.1:0-106007 GCF_044462205.1 Kocuria rhizosphaericola
CCGCCCCCGCGCAGCACTCCGCAGCACATCCCCGGCACCCGAGGACCACCGACCATGCACCCTGCTCCTGAGACCACGACCGGCGCGACCGCCGGCACGGCCACCACCGTGATGCCTGCGGAGTGGGATCCCCACGACCGCACCTGGATGGCCTTCCCGACTCCCAACGACACCTTCGGCCCTGCCGGCGGCGAGAGCCTCGACCGCGCGCGGCGCGCCTGGGCCGCCGTGGCCCGGACGATCGCCCGCTACGAGCCCGTCACCGTGGTGGCGGCCCCCGCCGACGCGGGCACCGCCCGTGCCGCGCTGGGGGAGGGCATCGACGTGGTGGAGGCCCCGCTCGACGACGCCTGGCTGCGCGACTCCGGGCCCACCTTCGCCCACGGCTCCACCGGGGACGTGGTCGCCGTGGACTGGGTGTTCAACGGCTGGGGCGCCCAGGACTGGGCCGCCTGGGGCCGTGACGAACAGCTGGGCCGCTTCGTCGCCGCGCAGGCGGGCGCGGACCTGCGGCCCAGCACCCTGGTCAACGAGGGGGGCGGGTTCCACGTCGACGGCGAGGGGACGGTTCTGCTCACCGAGACCGTCCAGCTGGATCCCGGGCGCAACCCCGGCGCCACCACGGGGCAGGTCGAGGCCGAGATCCACGCCCGCCTGGGCACCAGCAAGGCCATCTGGCTGCCCCGCGGGCTCACCCGGGACTACGACGAGTTCGGCACCCGCGGCCACGTGGACATCGTCGCCGCCTTCGCCGGGCCGGGCACCGTCCTGGTGCACCGCCAGGACGACCCGGCCCACCCCGACTTCGCGGTGAGCCGGCAGCTCCGCGCGGTGCTGGAGGCGGCCACCGACGCGAGGGGCCGCCGGCTGCGCGTCGTCGACGTCCCCGCCCCCACGGTGCTCGACGCCGGCGACGGGTTCGTCGACTTCTCCTACATCAACCACTACGTCGCCAACGGCGTGGTCGTGCTGTGCGCCTTCGACGACCCCCACGACGACGTCGCCGCCGGGATCCTGGCCCAGGCCTATCCCGGCCGGGCCGTCGAGCTGGTCGACGCCCGCGACATCTTCGCCTTCGGCGGCGGCATCCACTGCATCACCCAGCAGCAGCCGGCCGCCCGCCCGGCCGGCACGAGCGGGGAGGAGGGCCACCGATGAGCACGTTCGACGTCGTCGAGGCGGGCATCGGGCAGCTGCGCGCCGCCCTGGAGTCCGGCCGGACGACCAGCGAGGAGCTGGTCACCGCCTACCTCCGGCGCATCGAGGCCTTCGACCGCGGCGGGCCGGAGCTCAACGCCGTCGTCGTGGACAACCCCGCGGCGCTGGAGGAGGCCCGTGCCTCCGACGCCCGCCGGGCCCGGGGCGCGACCCTCGGTCCGCTGGACGGGATCCCGTACACCGCCAAGGACAGCTACCAGGTCCGCGGGCTCACGGTGGCGGCCGGCTCGCCCGCCTTCGAGCACCTCGTGGCCCGGCAGGACGCCTTCACGATCGAGCGGCTGCGCGCGGGAGGTGCGGTGCTGATCGGGCTGACCAACATGCCGCCGATGGCCAACGGGGGCATGCAGCGCGGCGTCTACGGCCGCGCGGAGAGCCCGTACAACGGCGAGTACCTCACCGCCGCCTTCGGCTCGGGCTCCTCCAACGGCTCCGGGACGGCCACGGCGGCCTCCTTCGCCGCGTTCGGCCTCGGGGAGGAGACCTGGTCCTCGGGCCGCGCCCCGGCCTCCAACAACGCGCTGTGCGCCTACACCCCCTCGCGCGGGGTGATCTCGGTGCGCGGCAACTGGCCGCTGGTGCCCACGATGGACGTCGTCGTCCCGCACACCCGCACCATGGCCGACCTGCTGGAGGTGCTCGACGTGGTGGTCGCCGACGACCCCGAGCCCCGCGGCGACTTCTGGCGGGTGCAGCCCTGGGTCGGGATCCCGGCGGCGTCCTCGGTGCGGCCCGCCTCCTATCCGGCGCTGGCCGTCCCGGACCCCGAGCGCGCCGCGGACGTCCTGGCCGGCGCCCGCCTGGGGGTGCCGCGGATGTACGTCAACGCCGATCCCGGAGCCGGCACCGCCGGCTCCCCGGGCATCGGCGGTCCCACCGGACGGCGGATCGAGACCCGCCCCTCCGTGATCGCGCTCTGGGAGGCCGCGCGCCGCGACCTCGAGGCCGCCGGCGCCACGGTGGTCGAGGTCGACCTCCCGGTGGTGAGCAACTACGAGGGCGACCGGCCGGGCGCGCCCACGATCGCGACCCGCGGCCTGGTGAGCCCGGAGTACCTGCACCGGGAGATCGTGGACCTCTCGGCCTGGGCGTGGCACGACTTCCTCGAGGCCAACGGGGACCCCGCCCTGCACCGGCTCGCCGACGTGGACGGATCCCTGGTCTTCCCCCACCCGGAGGGTGCGCTGCCCGACCGCTACGACGGGTTCGACGACGACATCGCCGACTACCCGGGATTCGTGCGGGAGCACGGCGTCCCGGTCCTGACCGCGATCCCCTGCTTGGCGGAGGGGCTGCGCGGGCTGGAGGAGACCCGCCGGATCGACCTGGAGCAGTGGATGGACGGGCTCGGCCTCGACGCGGTCGTGTTCCCGGCCGTCGCCGACGTCGGGCCCGCCGACGCCGACGTGGACCCGGCCTCCGCGGAGCTCGCCTGGCGCAACGGCGTGTGGGTCGCCAACGGCAACCTCGTGCCCCGGCACCTCGGCATCCCCACCGTCACCGTGCCGATGGGCACGATGGCCGACACCGGGATGCCCGTCGGTCTGACGATCGCCGGGCGGGCCTACGACGACACCGCGCTCCTGCGGCTCGGCGCAGCCTTCGAGGCCACCGGGGAGCGCCGCACCGTCCCGCCGCGCACGCCGTCGGCGGCCGGCTGACCCCGCAGCCCGCGGAAGAGGCTCACCAGATGTTCACGCGCTCCTCGGGGGCCAGCCACAGGCCGTCCCCGGGCCGGGTGCCGAAGGTGTCGTGGAACGCGAACATGTTCTGCACCACGCTGTTGCAGCGGAACTCGGCCGGGGCGTGCGGGTCGGTGGCCAGCCGGTTGACCTGCTCCTGCTCCCGGGCGGTCGAGCGCCACAGCGCCGCGTAGGCGTAGAAGAAGCGCTCCGCGCCGCTCAGCCCGTCGAGCACCGGAGCGCTGTCCTGGTCCAGGCCCCGCTCGGCCAGCGACATCCGGTAGGCCACCAGGGCGATCTCCAGCCCGCCGAGGTCCCCGATGTTCTCGCCCACCGTGAAGGCCCCGCTGACACGGTGCCGGTCCGGGTCCAGCCCGCGCGGCGTGCAGCCGTCGTACTGCGCGACGAGCGCGGCGGTGCGCCGGGCGAACTCCGCGCGGTCCTCGTCGGTCCACCAGTTCTCGAGGTGGCCCCGGGCGTCGTACTTGGCGCCCTGGTCGTCGAAGCCGTGGCCGATCTCGTGGCCGATCACGGAGCCGATCGCGCCGTAGCACACGGCGTCGTCGGCGCCGACGTCGAAGAACGGCGGCTGCAGGATCCCCGCGGGGAAGACCACCTCGTTGAGCACGGGGTGGAAGTAGGCGTTGACCCAGTGGGGGTAGAGGAACCACTCGCCACGGTCGACGGGGGTGCCCATCTTCCCGACGGTGCGGTCGTGCTCCAGCGCCAGCCCCGCCCGGACGTTGCCGAGCAGGTCCCCGGGGTCCAGCTCCAGGGAGGAGTAGTCCCGCCAGGTCTCGGGGTAGCCGACCTTGACCGAGAACGTGGACAGCTTCTCCAGGGCGCGGACCCGCGTGGCCTCCGACATCCACTCCAGCCGGGAGATCCGCTCCCGGTACGCGGCCAGGAGGTGCTCCACGAGCTGCTCCACCCGGGCCTTGTGCGCCGGCGGGAACCAGCGGGCCACGTAGTCGCGCGCCACGTCGTCGCCCAGGATCCGGGTGACCAGGAACTCGGCCCGCCGCCACCGCTCGCGGGGGCGGGTGATCCCGGACAGGGCGGTGCTGTAGAAGCGGAAGTTCTCCTCGACGAACGGCCGGGGCAGGAACGGGGCGCGCTTGGACACGATCCGCCACGACTGCCAGATCCGGATCTGCTCCTCCGACCACTCCTGCCACAGCCGGCCCAGCCGGGTCACGAAGGAGGGCTGGCGCACGATGACCCGGTCGAAGACCGCCGTGCCGCGCTCCGGGGCGGTGCCCTCCAGCCACGCCGTCCACGGGAAGCCGGGCGCCATGGCCTCCAGCCCGGGCAGGTCCACGGGGTTGTACATCTCCTCGACGTCGCGCGCGGAGACGGTGTCCCAGTGGGCGGCGGCGAGCTGCGTCTCCATGGCGAGCACGGTCGCCGCGGCGTCCCCGGCGGCCACGCCCCAGCACGCCGGCAGGCCCGCCAGCTCGAGCATCGCCGCGACGTGGTCCGTGAACGCCGTGCGCAGCCGCTCGTGCAGCGGGTCCGTGTAGTAGCTGTCGGTGGGCAGGGACAGCCCGTCCTGGCGCAGGAAGAACGAGTAGCGGGAGGAGTCCCGGGAGTCGTTCTCCACGAAGAAGGACAGCGGCCCGTCCACGCCGGTGCGGTGCAGGGCGGCCGAGGCGCGGGCGAGCCCCTCCTTCCCCCGGGCGGCGTCCAGCACCGCGAGGTCCGGGGCCAGGACGGCTCTCCCGCGGCGCTCGATCTCGTCCTCGTCGAGGAAGGAGCGGTACAGCGCGCCCATCCGCGACCCGGCCGGGGCCTCCTGCACGATCTCGTGCACCCGCTGCGTGTTCAGGTCGGTGAGGATCGCGGAGGCGCCGTCGAACGCGCGGTCGTCCGGCAGCTCGTGCGCCTCGATCCAGCCGCCGTTGACGTGGCGGTACAGGTCGTCCTGCGGGCGGACGCCGGGGTGCACGTGCTGCAGCTCGAGGCCGGAGACGGTGGTCACGGGAGCTTCCCCTGTCGTCGTGGCGGGGCGGAGGACGCGGGGCGGCGGGGCCCGCCCGGATCCAGCGTACGGACGACGGCGCCGTGGCCCGCCGTGCGCGGGCCACGGCGTCCGTGGTGCTCGTCACACCCGTCCGGCGGGTGCGGCGGAGGGTCAGCTCGCGGTCGGCTCCGGGCTCGCCGGGGCGTCCGCGCCCTCGGAGTCCGCGGTGCCCAGCCACTCGGCCTTGAGCTGGTCGAGGGTGCCGTCCTCCTCCATGGTGGCCAGCGACTCGTTCACCCGCTCCAGCAGGGCCGTGTTGCCCGTCTTCACGGCCAGCCCGAGCTGCTCGCCGGTCTCGATCTCCTCGACCAGCCGCAGCTCGGGGTTGTCCGAGATGGCGGGGCCGGTCACGGAGATGTTGCCGAGCACGGCCTTGACGTCGTCGGTGTTGAGCCCCTGGATCATCAGCGAGGAGGTCTCGTACTGGACCACGTCCGCACCGTTCTCCCGGGCGTAGTCCTCGCCGGTGGTGGCCTGCTGCGCACCCACGCGCTGGCCCTCGATGTCGGCCACGGACTCGATGCCGGAGTCCGGCGCCACGAGCAGGGCGAGGTTGTCCTCGAGGTAGGGCTCGGAGAAGTCCATCACCGACTCGCGCTCCTCGGTGATGGTCATGCCGGACGCGGCGAGGTCGCACTGGTCGGTGTCCAGCGCGGAGCCGGTCTCGATGGCCTCGAAGGGCGTGGTGATGACGTTCGTCTCCACGCCGAGGTCCTCCGCGATCCTGTTGACCAGGTCGATGTCGAAGCCCACGGTCTCGCCGTCCTCGACGTACTCGAAGGGGGCGTAGGGGATGTCCGAGCAGACGGTGAGGGTCCCGGGGCTGATCAGGCTGATCTCGCCCTCGCCGGCGGCCTCCTCGCCCCCTCCGTCGCTCGTGCACGCGCTCAGGGCCAGCGCGGAGACGGCCAGCACGGACAGGGTCGCTGCCCCGTGGAACCTGCTCTTCATGGATCTGTCCTTCCCTCGGGAGGTGGCCGGCCGCCGGTCCGTGCACGGCGTCGTGCTCCGGTGCGGCCCACCGTTGAATGAGCCTCAGTGTAGGGGCTGTCGGACTCCCGCTGTGTCGCACACCACTGGTCGGTAGCCAATTCCCTGTCCCCACTCCCGGCCACGGAGGGCGGGTCCGCGGGAGCCGTCCGGCGTCCGAAGGCCGGCACGGGTTGGGCACAATGGAGCCCATGACCCCGATCGACGAATTCCCGGCACCGGCTCCCGAGGAGAGGCGATGACGGCGGCCTCGGCGCCCGCGAGCGTGCGCGTGGACGTGTGGCTGTGGGCCGTGCGCGTGTTCAAGACCCGGTCCGCCGCCACGGCCGCGTGCCGTGCCGGCCACGTGAAGATCGACGGCACCTCGGTCAAGGCCGCCCAGCCGGTGCGGCCCGGCCAGCGGGTCGCCGTGCGACGTCCCGGGCACGAACAGGTCCTGGAGGTGGTGCAGCTGCTGACCAAGCGGGTCGGGGCCCCGGTGGCGGCGAAGGCCTACGTCGACCACAGCCCGCCGCCGCCCCCGGCGCTGCACGCGGCCGTCCCGCGGCGGGACCGGGGCACCGGCCGCCCCACCAAGAAGGACCGCCGGGAGATGGACCGTCTGCGGGGTCTCTGAGGACGCCCGGGGCGCCCCGTTCCGGGCGCACTCCCAGGAAGGCGCAGAATAATCCCCACTGCACGTGTGCCGTGGGTCACTCCGCCGTCCGGCGGTTCGACGCACGGCCGGAACCCGAGGAGTTCGACCCATGGCACTGCTGGACACATCGGTGTGGACCGGAAAGATCTACGTCAACGGGTGGCGCGACGGCCGCGGCGGCACCGAGGACGTCAAGAACCCGTCGACGGACGAGACGCTGGGGCAGATCGGCTTCGCGTCCCCCGAGGACGTGTACGAGGCGGCCGAGAAGGCCGCGGCGGCCCAGAAGGAGTGGGCGGCGCTGAAGCCCTCCGAGCGCGCCGGGGTGCTGCGCCGCGCCGGCCTGCTGTTCGAGGAGCACGCCGAGGAGGTCATGGACTGGGTGGTCCGGGAGACCGGGGCGATCCAGCCCAAGGCCGGGCTGGAGGCCTCGGTCGCGGCCGCGGAGTGCTACGAGTCCTCCGCGCTGCCGACCCACCCGCACGGGGAGGTCCTGCCCTCGGACGCGCCGCACTGGTCGCTGTCCCGCCGGGTGCCGGCCGGGGTGGTCTCGGTGATCTCGCCGTTCAACTTCCCGCTGATCCTCTCGATCCGCTCGGTGGCCCCCGCCCTGGCCCTGGGCAACGCGGTGCTCCTCAAGCCGGACCCCCGCACCTCGGTCACGGGCGGCGCGCTCATCATGCGGGTGTTCGAGGAGGCCGGGCTGCCGTCCGGCGTCCTGCAGTTGGTGCCCGGCGGCGGTGACGTCGGGGCCGCCACGGTCGAGGCCCCGCAGGTGGACGTCGTGTCCTTCACCGGGTCCACGGCGGCCGGACGGCACGTGGGCGCGGCCGCGGCGCAGCACCTCAAGCGCGCCCACCTGGAGCTGGGCGGCAACAACGTGGTCATCGTCCTGCCCGGCGCGGACGTGGACCTGGCCGCCGGGGTCGGGGCGATGGGCTCCTTCTTCCACCAGGGCCAGATCTGCATGACCACCGGGCGCCACCTGGTGCACGAGGACCTGCACGACGAGTACGTGGACAAGCTCGCCGCGAAGGCGGAGGCGCTCGTGGTCGGGGATCCGTCCGAGGGGCCCGTGCACATGGGCCCGATCATCGACGAGCGCCAGCTCAAGTCCATCGACGCGATCGTGCAGGAGACCGCCATCGCCGGCGCGCGGGTGGTCGCCGGGGGCTCCCACGACGGGCTGTTCTACCGGCCCACGGTGCTCGCCGACCTGACCCACGAGATGACGGCGTGGAAGGACGAGATCTTCGGACCGGTGGCGCCCGTGATGAAGGTCAGCAGCGCCGACGAGGCCGTGGAGTTCGCCAACGCCTCCGAGTACGGTCTCTCGGTGTCCATCATCGGGGACGTGGGGGAGGCCATGAAGATCGCCGACCGGATCCGCTCCGGCAAGATCCACATCAACGAGATGACGGTCGCCGACGAGGCCAACGCCCCCTTCGGCGGGATGGGCGCCTCCGGCACCGGCTCCCGGTTCGGCGGGCCGACCGCCAACATCGACGCGTTCACCGAGACGCAGTGGATCACGATCAGCCCGGACGTCCCGCACTACCCGTTCTGAGCACGCCCCCTCCGGAGCACCGCCCCGTCCGGCGGTGCGCCGCGGGGGCGGGAGGTCGTCGGTAGCCTGGACCGGTGACCACGACCTCCCGCCCCCGCGGCCTCAACCGGCAGATCCTGGCCCTGGCCGTCCCCGCCTTCGGGGCGCTCGTGGCCGAACCGCTGTTCCTGCTGGCGGACTCCGCGATCGTCGGCCACCTCGGCACCCCGCAGCTCGCCGGTGTGGGCGTGGCCGCAGCCGTGCTGCAGACGGTCGTGGGACTCATGGTCTTCCTCGCCTACAGCACCACCCCGGCGGTCGCCCGGCACCTCGGCGCGGGCCGGCTCCAGGAGGCCGTCGCGGTGGGCCGGGACGGGCTGTGGGTGGCCGCGGGACTCGGGCTCCTCCTGTCCGCGGGCGGCTGGGTGCTGGGCCGTCCGCTGCTGGCGCTGATGGGCGCGCGCGGCGAGGTCCTGGAGCACGCCGTCGTCTACCTGCACTGGTCCCTGCCCGGGCTGACCGCCATGCTCCTCGTGCTCGCGGCCACCGGCGTGCTGCGCGGGCTCCAGGACACCAGGACCCCGCTGCTGATCGCCGGGATCGGGGCCGCGGCCAACGCGGGGCTCAACCTCCTGCTCGTCCACGGCGCGGGCCTGGGGGTGGCCGGTGCGGCGATCGGCACGAGCGCCGTGCAGTGGGCCATGGCCCTGGCGTACCTGCGGATCATGCGCCGGCTCGCCCGCGCGCACGGCGTGGGGCCCGCGACCACGTGGCCGCGGCTGCGCTCGCACCTCACCGTGGGCTCCTGGCTCATGCTCCGCACCGTCTCCCTGCGGGTGGCCATCCTCGCGACCGTCCTGGTGGTCACCGGGCAGGGCGCCCAGAACCTCGCGGCGCACCAGCTCGTGATGACGGTGTTCAACTTCCTGGCGTTCGCCCTCGACGCCCTCGCCATCGCCGCACAGGCGCTGCTGGGCCGGGACATGGGGGCGCGGGACGTCGAGGACCCCGCGCAGCGCCGGGCGATCCGGGACCTGATGAACCGGCTGGTCCTGTGGGGTCTCGGCTTCGGCGTGGTGACGGGCCTCGTCGTGGCCCTGGTCGGCACGCGGCTGGGCTTCCTGCTCAGCCCCGACCCCGCGGTGCAGGCCCTGTTCGCGGCGGCCCTGCTGGTGGTCGCGGTCGGCCAGCCGCTGGCCGCCTACGTCTTCGTCCTGGACGGCGTGCTCATCGGGGCCGGGGACGCCCGCTACCTCGCGGTGGCCGGGGTGCTCAATCTCGCGGTCTACGCCCCGCTGCTGGTGCTCGTCGCCCTCCGGGCGGGGGACGGGACCGAGGGGTTCGTGTGGCTGTGGACCGCCTACGCCGGCGGCTACCTGGGGGCCCGCGCCCTGACCCTGGGACTGCGCGCCCGCGGCGACTCCTGGCTGCTGCGGAACGCTCGGTAACAAGCGGGGACGCACCCGGGACTTGTGGGGTGGATCACCTACGATGCAAACATGAACAGTGATCCCCGTGCAGAAAACCAGTCATCCGCCGACTCCGGGCACAACGTCGTGCTCGTCGGCATCGACGGCTCCGACCAGGCCCGTCACGCGCTCGAGCGCGCCCTCGACGAGGCCCGGGCCCAGAACCTGACGGTGCGCCTGCTGGGCGCCTACCCGGTCATCGGGGTCGGGGACCCCGGACTCGAGATGCGGTTCACCGAGGCCGTCAAGAAGGAGAACGCCGAGCACCTGGCCGAGGCCCGGCAGGCCGTGGAGCAGGCGGGGCTTCCCGTCGAGGTCGTGGAGGCCGCCGGGGACGCCGCCAAGGCCGTCGTGGAGCAGTCGGGCGAGGCCGCCCTCGTGGTGATGGGCAAGCGCGGTCGCGGCGGCGCGCTGCGCGGCCGGCTGGGCTCGGTGTCCGCGGCGGTCGCGGCGCACGCCAAGTGCCCGGTCATCATCGTCCCCGAGGCCGCGGAAACCCGGCACGCCGAAGGGCACACCGAACGGCGCGGCGGCAGCGGGAGCGACTTCGCGCTCGAGGCCGACGGGCCGGTCAAGGCGGACGAGATCGACTTCACCGGCCGGGTGGTCGTGGGCCTGGACGCCCTCGGATCGCGCAGCCCGGCGCTGGGGAAGGCCATGGAGTACGCGCAGGAGCACGGCAAGGCCCTGGCGCTGGTCTCCGTGAACGGCGCCCTGTCCGGCACGCCCGCCTGGTTCCAGGACGAGTTCAACCAGGCCCGGTACTTCCACGAGGCCGACCGGAAGCTCACCCAGATCTCCGACGAGATCGCCGAGGAGCACCCCGAGCTGACGGTGGAGCACCACATCTTCGTGGGCCGCCCGGCCCGCATCCTGATGAACGCCACGCACTCGGCGGACCTGGTCGTGGTGGGCTCCCGCGGCATCGGCGGCTTCCGGGGTCTGCTGCTCGGGTCGGTGTCCCAAGCGGTGCTGGAGAACGCCACCGGTTCGGTCATGGTCGTGCCCGCGCCCCGTTCCTGAGCACTCCTTCCCGGCACCCCACCCCCAGGCGATCCAGGGAGCAGCGGCACATGGCGGAACAGATCGTCGTCGGATACGACGGCTCCGAGAACAGCGAGCGAGCCCTCGACTGGGCGATCCGGGAGGCCGGTGCCCTCGCCGGCGAGCTCAAGGTGGTGGTCTCCATGGGGCGGCCCGTCGCCGTGGACCCGAGTCTCTACGGGCCGTTCCTGGAGGCGATCGAGGAGGAGGCCGACAAGATCGCCGGCGCCGCCGTCACCAGGGCCCGCGACGCCGGTGTCACGGCGGTCGCAGTGGTCGAGCGCGGTGACGCGGCCGGGGTGCTGGTGCACGAGTCGGAGGACGCCGCGGCCCTGGTGCTCGGCCGCCGCGGCCGCCGCGGGGTGCGCGGACGCCTCGGGTCCGTCACGGCCGCGGCGTCGGCGCACGCGAAGTGCCCCGTGATCGTCCTCCCGGACCGCTGGGACCCGCGGGCGAGGGACGACCGTGGCGGGGAGGGACCCTTCACGGGGCGCGTGGTGGTCGGCGTGGACCGGCTCGGACGGGACAACCCGGCCGTCCTGGCGGCCGGGCGGTACGCCGCGCGGCACGGTGCGGGCCTGGCGCTGATCACCGTGGTCCCGGAGACGCTGAGCATGCCGACGGGCTCCGCCGACCTGGACCGGGCCGTGCGCGAGCAGCTCACCGAGCCGGCACGGTCCCTCGTGGACCAGGTCGCGGCGTCGGTCCGGGCGGACCACCCGGACCTGGACGTCCGGACGTTCGTCCTCGGCGGTCAGGCCGCGGACCAGCTCGTCGAGGCCGGGCGGTCGGCGGACCTGGTGGTGGTCGGCAGCCGCGGCTACGGCGGGTTCCGGGGACTGCTCATGGGCTCCGTCTCGCAGGCCGTGCTCAACGAGGGCGAGGGCCCCGTGATGGTGGTCCCGAGCCGACGGAAGGACTGACCCGCCCGCCCGCTGGAGGAGTCCTCGCCCCGGGCTGCCGCGACCGAGCACCCGGGGTGCGGGCCCCTCAGGCGGGGAGCGGGCGCCGGGCGGCCACGAGGGACAGCAGGTGCCGGTGCACCGTGGTCTCCCCGGTCAGCTCGGGGTGGAACGAGATGCCGACGACGGCGCCGCTCGCCACCGCGACCACCTCGCCCCGGTGCCGGGCGAGGACCTCGACGCCCTCGCCGACGCGGGTCACGGCGGGGGCCCGGATGAAGGCCGCGCGCACGACGTCCCCGCCGCCGCCCCAGGCGAGCGTGACCTCCTCGGAGGCCGTCTGCGGGCCGAACGCGTTGCGCGCCACCGTGACGTCCAGGACCTCGAGGCACTGCTGACCGGGAGCGGGGTCCTCGATGCCGGACGCGAGCAGGATCAGCCCGGCGCACGTGCCGAGCGTGGGCAGGCCGCCGAGGACGGCGTCCCGCAGCGGCTCCCGCAGCCCGAACAGGCGCAGCAGTCGGTCCACGGTGGAGGACTCCCCGCCGGGCAGGACGATCGCGTCCAGGCCGTCGAGCTGCCCGGCCGTCTTCACGAGCACGGGCTCGGCGCCGAGCTCCTGCAGCATCGCGGCGTGCTCGGCGACCCCGCCCTGCAGGGCGAGGACGCCGACGCGGGGCGCGGAACTCACCAGCCGCGCTCCGCGAGCCGGTGCGGGGCCGGGAGATCGCCCACGTTGATGCCGACCATCGCCTCGCCGAGCCCGCGGGAGGCCTCGGCGATCTTCTCCGGGTCGTCGAAGTAGGCGGTGGCCTTCACGATGGCCTGCGCCCGGGCCGCGGGGTTGCCGGACTTGAAGATGCCGGAGCCCACGAACACGCCGTCGGCGCCGAGCTGCATCATCATGGCGGCGTCCGCGGGGGTGGCCACGCCGCCGGCGGTGAACAGCACGACCGGCAGCTTCCCGGTGCGGGCGACCTCGAGGACGATGTCGTAGGGGGCCGCGAGCTCCTTCGCCTTCACGTAGAGGGCGTCGGGGGAGATCCGGTGGAGGGCCTGCAGCTCGGCGATCTGGCCGCGGATGGTGCGGATGTGCTTGGTGGCCTCGGAGACGTCGCCGGTGCCGGCCTCGCCCTTCGAGCGGATCATGGCGGCGCCCTCGGCGAGCCGGCGCAGGGCCTCGCCCAGGTTGGTGGCCCCGCACACGAACGGGACGGTGAAGCGCTGCTTGTCGATGTGGTTGACGTAGTCGGCCGGGGAGAGGACCTCGGACTCGTCGATGTAGTCGACCTTCAGGTGCTCGAGCACCTGGGCCTCCACGAAGTGGCCGATGCGCACCTTCGCCATGACGGGGATGGAGACGGCGGCCTGGATGCCCTCGATGAGGTCGGGGTCGGACATGCGGGCCACGCCGCCCTGCGCGCGGATGTCCGCCGGCACGCGTTCGAGGGCCATGACGGCCACGGCGCCGGCGTCCTCGGCGATGCGGGCCTGCTCGGCGGTGACGACGTCCATGATGACGCCGCCCTTGAGCATGTCGGCGAGACCGCGCTTGACGAGCGGGGAGCCGGTCAGCGGGGTCGCGTCCGAGGCGGCGGTGCGGGCGGAGTTCTGGGCAGGGGTGGTCTGCAGATCGGTCATGGGGTCCATCCTGCGGCCGCAAGTGGTCCACCGACAGGTCCACCATCGATAGAATCTGTTGGACCACCGGAATTCCTGGCGGGAGAGGAGCGGACCCGTGCGGCATCCCCACGACGTCGAGCTGCCCGTGCGCGTGGACCGGGCGGATCCCGCGCCGCTGCCCGCCCAGCTCGTCCAGCAGCTGCGGGAGCTGGTGGTCTCCGGTGCCCTGCGCCCCGGGGACGCGCTGCCCTCGACGCGCGGGCTCGCCGCCCGGCTGGGGATCTCGCGCGGCTCCGTGGTCACCGCCTACGACCAGCTCCACGGCGAGGGCTACCTGCACGCGACCAACGGGGCCACAGTGGTCCACCCCGACCTGGCCCGCTCCCGCGCGGAGCCCCCCGCGGCCCGGCCCGGCCCCCGCCCGCCCGTGCCGCCGCCGCGCCTGGCCCGGGAGCGGCCCATGATCGACCTCACGCCCGGACGGCCCGACACCGGACGGCTGGCCACCCCGCAGTGGCGCGCCGCGTGGCGGGACGCCGCGGCCGCCGCCGGGACGGGAGCGCCCCCGCCCCAGGGCTGGGAACCGCTGCGCGAGCAGATCGCCGAGCACCTGCGGCTGATGCGCGGCGTGGTCCGGGACCCCGAGGACCTCTTCGTCACGGCGGGCGCCCGGGACGGCCTCCAGCTGCTGCTCGCGGTGCTCGGCGGCCACGCGGGCCGCGGCCTGCGGGTCGCCGTCGAGGACCCCGGCTACCCCTCGCTGCGCCGGGTGCCGCAGCGGCTCGGCCACGAGGTGCTGCCCGTGCCGATCGACGAGCAGGGGCTCGACCCCGCCCGGCTCCCGTCCGGCGCGTGGGCCGGCGCGTGGGCCGGTCCGGGGGAGTGGGAGATCGAGCGGCCCCCGGACGCCGTGATCGTGACCCCCAGCCACCAGTACCCCCTCGGGGCGTCGATGCCCGCCGCCCGCCGGCTCGAGCTGCTCGGCTGGGCACGCGCCCACGACGCGCTGATCGTGGAGGACGACTACGACTCCGAGCTGCGCTACGTGGGCGAGCCGCTCCCCGCCCTGTCCTCCCTCGACCACGCCCCGGGCGCGGTCCCGGAGCCCCCCGCCCCGGGTCGGCTGCTCGGCGCCGGCGGCCACGTGGCCACGCTGGGCTCCTTCACCAAGGTCCTCGCGCCCGGGCTGGGGGTCGGCTACCTGCTGGCCCCGCCCGCCCTGCGGGAGGACCTGCTGCGGCTGCGCACGGACCTGGGCAACCCCGCCTCCGCGGTGGCCCAGGACGCCATGGCCCGCTTCCTGGCCGAGGGCGGTCTGCGCCGGCACACCGCCCGGATGCGGCGGGAGTACCGGCGCCGGCGGGACCTGCTCACCGCGGCCCTCGTGGGGGTCCGCGGGGTGCGGGCCGTGCCCATGGACGGCGGGCTGCATGCCGTCCTCGAGTTCACGGGGGAGGTGCCGTTCGAGGAACAGGACGTCGTGGACCGTGCCGCCGCCGCGGGCGTGCGGGTGGCGGCACTGGGCTCGTACTGGGCGCACGGCGCGGGGGGCGGCCGCCGCGGCGTCGTCGTCGGCTTCGGCGCCACCGGTGCCGCCCCGGAGGGCGACGCCCTCCCGGACGCCCTCGCGGTCCTGGCCCGGGTGCTCTCGGCGCCCGGGCCCGGCTCCGGTCGCTAGACTGACCCGTGCCCCGCGGGCCGTTCCGCCGGGACCTCCTCGCCAGCACGTCCCCCGAAAGGCGCACCGTGATCCCCGACCCGAGCACCGGCATCCACCGCGACCTGTTCGCGCCCACGCTGCTGCGCGCGCTCGTGGCCCTGGTCTTCGGCGGCGTGACCGTGTTCTGGCAGGAGCCCACGCTGCCCGTGGTGGCCTGGGGCGTGGGGCTGTACCTCGTGCTCACGGGTGCGGCGAGCGTGCTCCTGCAGCTGCGCCTCAACGGCAACGACCACGTGGACATGGGCCCCACCCGGCAGATCCCGCAGTCCTACGGCGTGCTGTACCTCCTGGGCGGGATCTTCACGATCCTCGGCGCCGACACCCCCGCGTGGCTCGTGGTCTACGCGGCGTCCGTCATGGGCCTGGCCGGGCTCACGGAGCTGGCCCTCGGGCTGAGGTTCCGCACGACCTTCCCGCTGGGCCGCGACTGGACCATCGCCGGACTCGTCACGGTCCTCGCCGCCACGGGCCTCGTGCTCGTGGTGGACCTCGGCGCCAAGGCGCTCTTCGGAGTGGTGGGGGCCGCCGCGGTGGTCATCGGCGTCACCCACCTGCTGGCCGCCCTGACCCTCCGGCACGAGGACCGCCGGGGACGGGCCCCCTCCGGGACCGCGTAGACTGGGCCACCGCACGGCAGGCCCCGTCCTGCCGAGGACACCAGCTCACGAGGAGGACCAGTGGCACAGCGCAAGGGCTCGAGAGGCGGCTCCCGGGCCGACGTCAAGGGCCCCCTGATCCTGTCGGCGGTGCTCGCGGCCATCGCGTTCGTCGCCGTGGGGATCTTCGCCAGCGGCGGCACGGACAACGCCCTGCGCCTGGACCTGGCCTTCATCGCCGCCGGCATCGCGTTCATCGTGACGCTCGTGATCAGCGCCACCCTGATGATCGTCGAGAAGCCCAACGACCCCCACCTCGGCGAGGGCACGGGCGTCAACCGCTCCTCGGCCAAGCTCTACGCCGAGACCCGGGCCCGCCGCCAGGCGGCCGCGAGACCGGCCGGCGAGGCCGAGTTCGGCCAGCGTGTCCCGCCCGACACCGAGGGCGAGGACCTCCTCGGCCGGCGCTCCGCCGACGGCACCGCTCCGGCGGACGGGACGACCGGCGGGGCGACCGGCGGGACGACGGGCGGGACGACGGGCGACGACGGCGGTTCCGCCCCGCGCGCCTGAGCGCCCGCCCCGAGGCCACCGGTCCGGCGCGCGAGTCATTGGCAGTCGGCCCGTGCGCTCAGTAGATTGGACAGCACCTGAGCAGGGCCGACCCCGCGCCCTGCTCGACACCGGACGACGGGAACCAGCATGAGCCAGCAGTCGGAACCACCCACCGAGGGCGACGACGAGTTCGACCGCGAGGTCGAGCAGCGAATGGCCGCCAAGCAGGAGACCGGTCCTGACGACGACCCCACGGACGTGGCGCAGGAGGACTACAAGTCCGAGGTGCCCGAGCTGGAGGTGGAGGAGGACAGCCCGGTCGACTCCGGCCAGGCCGGCGCCTGAGCAGCACCTCGCGGAACGCACGACGCCCCGGGGAGGACCAAGGGTCCTCCCCGGGGCGTCGTGCGTCCGGCGGGGCCGGTGCGGCGGGGTCAGCGCCCGAAGCTCCGCAGCCGCAGGGAGTTCAGCACCACGAACACGGAGCTGAAGGCCATGGCGGCCCCCGCGATCACCGGGTTGAGCAGGCCGGCGGCCGCCACGGGGATGGCCACCGTGTTGTAGGCGAAGGCCCAGAACAGGTTCGACTTGATGATCGACAGGGTCCGGCGGGACAGGGCGATGGCCGTGGGCACCGAGCCGACGTCGCTGCGCACCACCGTGATGTCCGCGGCCTCGATCGCCGCGTCCGTGCCGGCGCCCATCGCGATCCCGAGGTCGGCCTGTGCCAGGGCCGCGGCGTCGTTGACGCCGTCGCCCACCATGGCGACCACGCGGCCGTCGTCCTGCAGGTCGCGGACCACCGCGACCTTGCCCTCCGGGCTGACGTCCGCGACGACGTCCTCGGCGGCGATGCCGGCCTCCGCGGCGACGGCCCGTGCCACGGGCTCGTTGTCGCCGGTCAGCAGCAGGGGTCGCAGCCCCAGCTCCTTGAGCCGCTGGATCGCCTCGCGGGCGCCGCCCTTGACGGTGTCGCGCAGGTCGACGAAACCGGCCAGGGCGCCGTCGACGGCCACGAGGATCGTGGTGAACCCGCCCTCCTGGGCCCGGCGCAGGGCGTCGAGCTGGTCCCCGTCCAGGCGCACGCCGTTCTCGGCCAGCCAGGTGGTGCGCCCGACCACCACCGAGCGGGAGTGCATCCCGTCCGCCACGTGGGCGCGCACGCCGCCGCCGGGGGCCGAGACGAACCCGGAGACCGGGAACCGGTGCGGGGTGGCCGCGGCCACGGCCCGCGCGATGGGGTGCTCGGAGTGCTGCTCCACGGTGGCCGCGAGGTCCAGCACCTGGTCCCGGGAGTACCCGGACACGGGCGTCACGGCCGCGACGGACAGCTGACCGCTCGTGACGGTGCCCGTCTTGTCGAGCACCACGGTGTCCACGGTGCGGGTGTCCTCGAGCACCTCGGCGCCCTTGATCAGGATGCCCAGCTGCGCGCCCCGGCCCGTGCCGGTGAGCAGGGCCGTGGGCGTGGCCAGGCCGAGGGCGCAGGGGCAGGCGATCACGAGCACGGAGACCGCGGCCACGAAGGCCGCGTTGACGTCCCCGGTCAGCAGGAGCCAGCCGGTCAGGGTGGCCAGGGCGAGCACCAGGACGATCGGGACGAAGACCCCCGAGATCCGGTCGGCCAGCCGCGCCACGGGGGCCTTGCTCGACTGCGCGCGGGACACCATCCGGCCCATCTGGGCCAGGGTGGTGTCGGCGCCCACGCGGGTCGCCTCGACCAGCAGGCGGCCGTTGGCGTTGATCGTGGCGCCGGTGACGGTGTCGCCGACCTCCACCTCCACCGGCAGGGACTCACCTGTGAGCAGGGAGGTGTCCACGGCCGAGCGGCCGTCCACGACCACGCCGTCGGCGGCGATCTTCTCGCCGGGGCGCACGACGATCAGGTCCCCCGGGCGCAGCTGCTCCGCGGGCAGGTTCGTCTCGACGCCGTCCCGCAGGACCACCGCGTCCTTCGCGCCCAGCTCCAGCAGCGCGCGCAGCGCCTCGCCGGAGCGCGCCTTCGCCCGGGCCTCCAGGTAGCGGCCCAGCAGCAGGAACGCGGTGACGAGCGCCCCGGTCTCGAAGTAGAGCTGGTGCCCGCTCATGTCCATCGCGTGGCCGAGCATCGCGCCGGCCGTCATGCCGGGCTCGCGCAGCAGGTTCCACAGCGAGAACAGGTACGCGGCGGACACGCCCAGGGACACGAGGGTGTCCATGGTGGAGGTCAGGTGGCGGGCGTTGATCGCCGCCGAGCGGTGGAACGGCCACGCCGCCCACGTCACGACCGGCAGGCTCAGGACCGCGACCACCCAGCCCCAGTGCGGGAACTGGAAGCCGGGCAGCATCGAGATCACGAACACCGGGACGGAGAGCACAGCCGCCACGAGGAGGCGCCGGCGCAGGGACCCGGGCGAGCGCAGCGACGACGCCTCGCGACCGGCGACCTTCGTCATGGCGTCGGAGCTGTCCGGGTCCGTGGCGTCGTCGTCCCCGGCTGCGTTCTTGAGGGCGGCGCCGTACCCGGCCTTCTCGACGGTCTCGACGACCTGCTCGTCGCTCACGCCCTCGGGCACGTGCACGGTGGCGGTCTCGAGGGCGAGGTTGACGGACGCGTCGACGCCGTCGAGCTTGCCCAGCTTCTTCTCCACCCGGCTGACGCACGAGGAGCACGTCATGCCCGTGATCTCGAGCTCGAGGGTGCGCAGCGGCCCGGCGACCTCGGTGGGGACGGGCGTGCGGGTCTCAGGCAACGGTGTACCCCGCTTCCTCGACGGCCTCCTTGATCTCGTCCTCCGGCAGCTCGCGGGAGGAGGTCAGGACGACGGGGGAGACCCCGCCGGCCATGAGGTCGACGTCGACGGACTCGACGCCCTCCAGCTCGGTGAGCTCCTCGGTGACGGACATGACGCAGTGGCCGCAGGTCATTCCGGAAACATTGACGGTGGTCTGCACGGTGGTCTCCTCTGGGTTTCAGCGGGTTCGTTCGGGGGAGGGGTCGTCCGGCGGGAGCGGGTCAGCTCTTCAGCAGGCGCGCGATGGCCGCGGAGGCCTCCTGGAGCTTGTCGTCGATGTGGGCGACGTCCCCGGACTCCTGGGCGGCCTCGACGGCGTCCACCACGCAGTGGTTCAGGTGCTCGTCCAGCAGGCCCAGGCTGACGGCCTTGAGGGCGGACTGGATCGCGGAGACCTGGGTGAGGATGTCGATGCAGTACTTGTCCTCCTCGACCATCCGGTGGATGCCGCGGACCTGTCCCTCGATGCGGCGCAGCCGCTTGAGCCAGGCATCCTTGTCGTGGCTGTACCCGTGCGGCGGCAGGGTCTGCGTCATGGGTCCTCCTCGGTCGTCCCGCCCCCACTGTATACCCCTTAGGGGTATCACTCCACCCCGGTGCCGGGCAGCCCCCGCAGATGTGCGAATCTTGAGGCATGGCTTCACTGATCGAGGACTACGCGCTGCTCTCGAACATGCGCACAGGTCCGCTCGTCTCCCGCACCGGGTCCATCGACTGGCTGTGCGCGCCCCGGTTCGACTCCCCCTCGGTCTTCGGCGCCCTGCTCGGGGAGGCCGACCACGGACGGTGGCTGCTGGCCCCCGCGAGCACGGTCGCGGAGGGGGGCGACGGCGAGGTCCTCGATGAGGAGGAGGGCGGCGCCCAGGTCGCCGAGCGGTTCTACGTGGAGAACACGTTCGTGCTGCAGACCGTGTGGGTCACGGACTCCGGCTCCGTGCGGGTGACCGACTTCCTCCCGCTGACCTCCCGCACGGACGTGGTCCGCCGCGTCGAGGGACTCACGGGCGAGGTCGAGATGTACCACGAGCTGCGGGTGCGCTTCGGCTACGGCGCCGTGGTCCCCTGGATCAGCCGCTTCGAGGGGGAGGAGGACCCGGAGAGCGGCGATGCCGCCCCGCCCATGCTCGTGGCCATGGCCGGCCCGGACGCCCTCGTGCTGCGCGGAGAGCCCCTGCCCGAGTCCACGGACGACGACGACGAGCGCCGCCACCGCGGCACCTTCACCGTCTCCGCCGGCCAGGCACGGGATTTCGTCCTCACCCACTTCCCGTCCCACCGCACGCCCCCGTCGCCCATCGACGTCAACGAGCAGCTCACCCGCACCGTGGAGCTGTGGCAGGACTGGTCGGGGCTGTATTCCCCGCCGGCCGCCGAGGAGGACGAGCCGGTGCACATCGTCCCGGTCCGCGGTCATGCCGTGGCCCGGCGCTCGGACGTGGTCCGGCGCTCGCTGCTCGTGGTGCGCGCGCTGATGCACCAGGAGACGGGCGGGCTGGTGGCCGCCCCCACCACGTCCCTGCCGGACGTGGTCGGCGGGGAGCGCAACTGGGACCACCGCTTCGCCTGGCTGCGGGACGCCGCGATGGCCCTCGAGGTCATGCTCGACCACGACCACGACCGCGAGGCCGCGCAGCTGCGCAACTGGCTGCTGCGCGCCGTGGCGGGCGACCCGCACGACCTGCAGAACATCTACGGGGTCGCCGGGGAGCGCCGCGGGCGCGAGCACCAGCTCGACCTGCCCGGCTACGAGCGCTCCCGGCCGGTCCGCGAGGGCAACGGCGCCGCCGGCCAGCACCAGTCCGACGCCGTGGGCCACGTCATGGTGGTCTTCGAGAAGCTCCGCCGCCGCGGCGCCGTGGAGGACCACCTCTCCTGGCCCCTGCAGCAGGCGATGCTGCGCTCGGTCGTGGAGAACTACGAGGTCACGGACCAGGGCCTCTGGGAGATGCGCGGCGAACGGCAGTACTACACGCACTCGCGCGTGCTGATGTGGGCGGCCCTCCAGTGCGGCGTGGACGCCGTGCGCGTGCACGGCCTGCCCGGCGACGCGCAGCTGTGGGAGCAGCTGCGGGACGCGCTCGCCGAGGAGATCTGGACGAGCGGCTACGACCCCGAGGTCGGTTCCTTCGTCCAGTACTACGGGGCGAAGACCGTGGACGCGTCCCTGCTCCAGCTGCCGCAGGTGGGGTTCGTGGCCTACGAGGACGAGCGGATGCTCGGGACCGTGCGGCGGATCGAGGAGGAGCTGCGCCACCCCAGTGGACTGATCCACCGCTACCGCAACGTCCTGGGCCCGGTGGACCCCGACGACCCCGACGCGTACGCCGGGGTCATCGGGGTGGACGGCTTCCCCGGCCAGGACAACCCGCACCTCGGTGCGTCCCTGTGGCTGGCCGCCCAGTACGCGCGGTCGGGCCGCACGGACAGCGCCCGGAAGCTCGTGGACCTCGTGCTGTCCCGCGCCAACGACCTCGGGCTGCTCTCCACCGAGTGGTCGCCCGAGCACCGGCGGTTGACCGGCAACTTCCCCCAGACCTTCACCCACCTCGCCCTCGTCCAGGCCCTGGACGCGCTCGACGCCGCCCAGGGACGCCGGGCGCCGGCCGAGACGCACGTGACCGCGACCGGACCGGGACGGGGCGCGGACGGGTCCTCCGCCGTCGCCGCGGGCAGCGCCTCGTGAGCCACGCGGCTCCCGTGGACTGGCGGTCCTCGCCGGCGGTCCGGATCGGCCTGTCGGTGGCCGCGGCCACCGGGCTGTACGGGATCTCCTTCGGGGCCCTGTCCGTGGCGGCGGGACTCACCTTCTGGCAGACCGTCGCCCTGTCCGCGCTCATGTTCACGGGGGGCTCCCAGTTCGCCTTCATCGGGGTGGTCTCCGGAGGGGGCGCCGGGGCCTCGGCGCTGGGCGCCGCCACGCTGCTCGGGATCCGCAACGCCGTCTACGGGATGAGCATGAACGCCCTCGTCCGCCCGCGCGGCTGGCGCAGGCTCCTCGCCGCGCACGTGACCATCGACGAGTCCAACGCGGCCGCCTCCTCCCAGGTCCACCCCGTGGAGGAGCGACGGGGGTTCTGGACCGCGGGCCTGGGCGTGTTCGTGCTCTGGAACCTGTTCACCGTGCTGGGCGCCCTGCTCGGCAACGCCCTGGGTGATCCCGCCCGGTGGGGCCTGGACGGCGCCGCCGTGGCCGCGTTCCTCGGCCTGCTGTGGCCGCGGCTGAGCGCCCGGGAGCCCGTGGCGGTCGCGGTGGTCTGCGGTCTCGTCACGGCCCTGACCATCCCCGTGCTGCCGGCGGGGCTGCCGATCCTCGTGGCCGCCGTGGTCGCGGCGTTCCTGGGCCGCTCCCGCGGCGCCGGACCGGCCGGGGCCGCAGCAGGCCCCGGCGCGCAGGAGGCGGGGGCATGAGCATGTGGTTCTGGGTGCTCGGGGCGTGCGCGCTCGCCTACGCCCTGAAGCTCGTCGGCTACCTCGTGCCGGACCGGGTGCTGGACGACCCCCGCGTCGGGCGCATGGCGGGCACCGTGACCGTGGGCCTGCTCGCCGCGCTCGTGGTCATGAACGCGTTCGGGGCCGGCCAGGCCCTGGTCCTCGACGCCCGGCTCGGCGCGCTGCTCGTGGCAGGGGTCGCCCTGGTGCTGCGAGCCCCGTTCCTCGTGGTCGTCGTGCTGGGAGCGGTCGCGGCCGCCGTGCTCCGGCTGCTCGGCGCGCCCTGACCGTGGCTCAGCCGCGACGCGTGGCGTCCGGCGCCTCGACCTCCTGCCAGAATGCGTCGACCAGGCCGTTCCACTGCTCCGGGGCCTCCTGGAAGGGCTGGTGGGACTCCTCCGCCAGGACCTGGAACCGGGCGCCGGGGATCAGGTCCGCGACGGTGCGGCCCAGCTCCGGGCGGGCGGTGATGTCCCGGCCCCCGGCCAGGACGTACGTCGGGGTCGCGATCCGGGGCAGGCGGTCGGTGGTGTCGTGGCCGAGGAACGCGTCGAGGTGGCGCTGCACGTTCTCCGTCGGCTGCTTGTGCGGAAAGGCGAGGACCTCGTCGATGAACCGGCCCACCGTGCCGTCGTTGTGCGCCCGCGGCGTGTAGATGAACATGGAGAACCACTCCAGGAACTCGCGCTCGCCCGGGGCGGCCTCGACCAGCCAGCGGACGAAGAGCCCCCACGACCGGAGGTACGGGTCCATCGCCGGCCACGTGCTCTGCAGCACGAGGCTGCGGACGAGCTCCGGGTGGCGCAGGGTCAGCTCCTGCGCGATGACGCTGCCTCCGGAGAAGCCGGCCACGTGGGCGGCGGGGACGCCGAGCGCCCGGAGTACCCCGGCGGCGTCGTCGGCCAGCTGCTCCACCGTCAGCTCCTCCTCCGTGATGGCGGTGCGGCCCGCGCCCCGGTTGTCGAACGCCGTGATCCGGTAGCGGTCGGCGAGTCCGTCCAGCTGGAACTGCCAGGACTCGACCGTGTCCCCGAGTCCGCCGATCAGGAGGACGTCAGGGCCGCTGCCCACCTGTTCCGTCCAGATGTCGAGGCCTTCTGCGTGCACGTGCTGTCCCACGGGTCCGCCCTCCTCGTCCCGGGTGTCGTCATGCGGCGGTCGGCAGGATGTTGTGGTTGAGGCGGAACAGGTTGCCGGGGTCGTAGCGGTTCTTCAGCTCGACGAGACGCCGGTGCGTCCGCTCCCCGTAGGCCTGCCGTGCCGCCTCGGACGTGACCGGGCCGTGCTCGGCGCCCAGGAAGTTCACATAGAGGCCCGTGTCGGCGAACGGTTCCATGGCGGCGTGGGCCTTCCGGGCGAACGCCGTGAGGCGGACGTCCTCGGCGGCGTCCTGCCAGTAGCCGTAGACGTTGAGCCAGTACCGCGCGGACCGGTTCGGGAAGGCGGTGGCCCCGGCGGGCACCCGCCCGAAGAACCCCTCCAGGTGGTGGACGTCGATACCCGTGCCGAACCAGGTGATCTCCGAGGCCACGCCCAGCAGGGTGTCGACCACCTCGTCGTCCAAGCGGGAGAACGAGGCGTTCTTCCAGTAGCCGCGCGAGCCCTTCGGGAAGACCTCGTCCATGGCCGACTGCCACTCGGTCCACTGCACGGGGCCCACCTCCTCCTCGTCCGGTGGGGCGTCGGCCCGCAGCCGCTCGACCAGGCGCAGGCCCTCGTCGTGGTCGGGCGACATCCAGGCGAAGCCGATGATCAGCACGGGCTCCTCGCCCACGCCGAAGCCGGCCGGCAGCCGGAGGATCGAGACGATGCCGTTCATCTCGTCCGGCAGGTCCGCCGTCCAGCGGGCGAACGCCTGCAGGGCCGCGCGCCACTTCTCGCGCCGGTAGATCAGGTTCCCGCCCAGCACGGACGGGGGCAGCTCCCGGGCCAGGAACGTGAAGGAGGACACGACGCCGAAGTTCCCCCCGCCGCCGCGGATGCCCCAGAACAGGTCCGGGTTGTGCTCGGCGTTGGCGTGCAGGTGCTCCCGGGTCCCGGTGACCACCTCGGCGTCCACGAGGTTGTCGAGGCTCAGGCCGTTGCTGCGCGTCAGCCAGCCGACGCCCCCGCCCAGGGTGAGTCCCGCGACCCCGGTGGCGCTCACCACGCCGAGGGGCACCGCCAGCCCGTGCGGGGTGGTGGCCCGGTCGACGTCGGCGAGGGTCGCGCCCGGCTCGACGGTCACGCGACGGGTCCGCGGGTCCACCTCGACCCGCCGCAGCGCGCCGAGGTCCAGGACGATGCCGCCCTCCACGGTGCCGTGGCCGGCTATGTTGTGCCCGCCGCCGCGGACGGCCAGCGGCAGCTCCGTGTGCTGGGCGGCGGCCAGCACCGGGTCGATGTCGGACACGGATCCGGCCTGCACGATCGCACGGGGCCGCGCGTCGACCATGCCGTTCCAGACCCGTCTCGCCTCGTCGTAGAGGGGGTCGTCGGGCTCGACCAGCGTTCCGGTCAGATGGGTCCGGAGCTTCTCGAGCTCTCGGGTGATCTCGTGCTCGTGCTCCCCGCGGTCCACGGCATTCATGGGACTGGCTTCCTGTGGTCGGGGGCCACGCGCCCCCGGGCTGGTGCTGGTGCTCGACGGCGGTGCGCAGACCGTCGTCGGCGATGCCGGAAGGGTCGCGAGCGAACGCGGAGCGGTCCGGGCGCTCGGCCCCGCCGGGGCTTCTGTTCCGGTGCGGGGGATGCGGAACGGCGCGGGATGGTGCTCCCACCAGGGTAGAAGTGTCTCCGACGCGGCACAACGGCCCGGACGCAATGGTCCGGACACATTGGTCCGGACACAATGGTCCGGACACCGTTCAGCGGGGCAGGGACCGGGCGGGCGGGGCTCTCGCCGGGCGGAGGGACCGGCCCGGTGCTTCAGCCCAGCGGCAGCACCGGCGGGATGATCCCGTCCTCGACGGCGCGCTTGTACAGCTCGAGCTTGGTGCGGGCCGGCCGTTCCACCAGAGCGTACTTGCGGCGGATCCGCTTGAGGTGCTCCTCCACCGTGGACTCCGCGATCTGCAGCAGCCCGGCCACCTCCTGCTCCTGGAGGCCGTCCACGTAGAGCGCGAGCACCTCGCGCTCCCGGGCGGAGAGCTTCGCCGGCGCCCTGCTGGGCAGCTCGGCCAGGGCCGACTGGAGCATGTCGCTCACGAAGTGGCCCAGCTGCCGGGAGAGGCGCATGGTACGGAAGACGGTCCTGATGGGCTCGCACTTGCCCACGGCTCCGGACGCCCCGCAGGCGAACGCGGAGCGGACCCGGGCGAGGTCGTCCGGCAGCGCCAGCACCACCACGGTGTGCTCCTGCGCGGTGAGGTCCGTGACGTTCTGCACGAGGCTGCGACCGTCCAGGGTGTTCAGGCTCAGCAGGACCACCATCTCCTCGGCCGGGTTCTGGGCGAGGAAGTCCGGGACGTTCCCGGCCACCGCGCTGACCCGCACACCGTGCTCGGGGTGGGCGACGGACTCGCGCTGCATCGCGATGCGCGTCATGGGCTGGGGGCTGACGACGGCTGCATTCAACATGGTGGGACTCCTCGACGTCTCCCGCGATGAGGTGGGCGGGAACTCCGGGGCCGGGGGATCGCCGGCCCGGTCCGACGGCGGGAGGTCCGTGCCCGGGGGCCGATCCGTCGTCCATATGTCCTTGCAGGAATATACGGGGGCGTGGCGGGAGCCTCAGGGTGCGGAGTCCTCCGGGCGGGCGCTGCCGGCGGAGATGGTGCACTGTGTCCCTCCACAGTGGCGGACCCGCCCGCGCGCGGGCAAGGCGCTTTCGTGCGGACCTGCAACTTCGCACACCGCACAGGCCCGGGCGGGGCCCGTGCGGGGTGGTGGCGGGCGGCGCGGGGAGGCTTTTCGTGCCGGGAAGCGGGCACCAGGAGGCGAGCAGGGGAGGGCGGGGCTGGAAGAATGGGGGAGCACGCATCGGTCGAGGGAAGGTCCGTTCCGCCATGCACATCGACGTTGTTCCGGGTCCGGGCGCACCGGGCCGCCTGCCGGGGGCGGAGCACGAGCTCCAGGGACTCCTCGCCGAGCTCGCCCTGCGCGGCGTCGACGCACGGCCCGTCGACCCGGCGGCCGGTCCGGCGCTCGCGGCACCCGTGTCGGACCGCCCGGAGCCCGGAAGCCCCCTCCCCGAACGGCGTCCCGAGGCGGAGGCGCTCCTGCTGGTCGGCCTCGGGACGGGCGCGCCCGTGGACGACGCGCAGCTGGACCACTGGCTCGAACGGTCGCGGGCCGCAGCAGGTGCCGGCCGGCCCGTCGTCGTCAGCGGTCTGGCCCTCGGGGCCGGCGCCGTTCCGGAGCGGGCCGTGCGCCGGCTGCTCGCCCTCGCCTCCCTCGTGGGCCTGCGGGACGAGACGTCCCTGGCGGTGGCCCGCCGGCTGTGCCCCGAGCACCCCGGTCTGCGCGTCGGCCGGCAGGACGCGCTCCTCCTCCCGGGGCCCGTCGCCCCGGCGTGGCCGCCGGAGCAGGGCGGGCCGGCCGAGCAGCCGCCGGGGCAGGGCGGGCCGGCCGAGCAGCCGCCGGGGCAGGGCGGACCGGCGGCGCCGCGGATCGTCGCCGCGGTGGGGCGGCCGGACGGCCCCTTCCCGCCCGAGGAGGTCGCTCCGGTGCTCGCCGCCGTGCTGGATGCCCTGGTGCACCGGACGGGAGGGATGGTCTCGCTCGTGGCCTGCGGCGGCACCTCGGCCGACGACGAGTTCGCGGCGGACGTGGCCGCGCTGCTGCCGGACGACGTCCGGCGTGTCCTGCCGGACGACGAGGAGGGTCCGGCCGCGCTCCGGGCCGACTGGGTCGTGACCACGTGTCCCCGCGGGGCGGCCCTCGGGATGGCGGCGCGAGCCGTCGTGCTTCCCGTGGCACCGGACAAATATTCCTTGGAGGGCATGAACAGCGTCCTGAGCGGCTGGGGCCTGGGCGGCGGTGTCGTGCCCCTGGCGGCGCTGCTCACCCCGGGGGACGTGGCATGGGACACCCGGGCGGCCGTCCAGCAGTGGGCCGCGGAGGCGGTGGAGCGTCGCGGGGCCGTGCGTGCCGCGCTGGCGGACGCCGAGCCGGCGGTCCGGGAAGCGGCGGACCGGTGGTGGGACGACGTGGCCGGGGCCCTCCGCGGCCGGCAGCCACCCTGCGCCCCGGAGGAGGTGGTTGCGCCGCGCGGAGTCGGCGCGCCCGTGGTCCGCGCCCTCCGCCGCCGGTACACCGTTCCCGAGGTGCCGCCCGAGCGTCCCACCGTCGCGGTCGTGCTGCGGTACCGCGACGGCCCAGCACGTCTGCGCCGTGCGGTCGACGACCTCCTGGTGCAGACGTTCGCCGACTGGCGGCTGGTCGTCGTGAACGACGGCGGCGATCCTGCCGAGGTGGACCAGGCCCTGGCGCCACAGCAGGGCGGGCTCGCGGGGCGCGTGACGGTCCTGGGCCACCGCAGAGCCCTCGGCCCCGCGGCCGCCACCAACCGAGGGGTGCGGGCCGCGGACTCGGAGCTCGTCGTCCGGCACGACGGGAACGAGGACTGGCCCCCCACGCTCCTGCAGCGCGCCGTGGCCCATCTCGAGGACCCGCTCGTGACCGACGACGGGGTCGTGGTGCGGACCGAGGACGGGCCCCGCGGCGGCGAGGAGCTCCCGTCCGGCCGGCCGGGGCGGGGCCTCGTCCGAGCGGGCCGGGAGGCGCTCACCCTCACCGACGTGCTGGACGGCGACCGCACCGCGGCCGACTCGCCGTTCCTGTACCGGCGGGCGGTGCACGGGGTGCTCGGCGACTACGACGAGACCCTGGGCGCCGCAGCGGACTGGGAGTTCACGCTCCGCTTCCTCGAGACCTTCTCCGTGGGCATGCTCCCTGCGCGCCCGCCCGCGGCCCGGGAGCGGGCGGAGGGGGGGCTCGGCCGCACGGGACGAGCTGGCGGTGCGCGACCGCCGGCTGCGGCAGTGGAGTGCGGAGAACGGGATCGGTCTGCCGCTGTACCTGCGCCGGGCGGCCACCCAGGAGGCCGCCGCCCTGCACGGTCGGCTGGACGCCGCCGAGGAGCTCGCGCACGAGCTCCTGGAGGTGGTCCGCGCCCAGTCCCGCCAGCTCGACCGGCTGGAACGGGTCGTGGCGGAGCGGGGCTTCACCGCCTTCTGGCGGCGAGTGTGGCGTTCCGTGCGCGGGGGACGAGCGGCCCGGCCCGACACGACCGGTCGGCAGGGTGCTTCCCATTTTTCGTCATGATGTGACAAGCTTCACCATCAGGTGCCGGGCCGGGACGGGCGCGGTCCGTTCGGGACGCACGTTTCGCGCAGTGTCCGCAGCAGATGAGGAGTCGGGGCATGGGATGGCTTGATCGACAGCACTCGGTGGCACCACCGGGATTCAACCGCTGGCTCATACCGCCGGCAGCCCTGGCGGTCCACCTGTGCATCGGGCAGGCCTACGCCACCAGCGTGTACAAGAACGCGCTGGTCGCGCACTTCGACGCGAGCCTCACCCAGATCGGCATCATCTTCTCCATCGCGATCGTCATGCTGGGTCTGTCCGCCGCCGTCTTCGGCACGTGGGTGGACACCGGCGGTCCGCGCAGGGCGATGTTCACCGCGGCGCTGCTGTGGTCCGGCGGGTTCCTGGTCGGCGCGCTGGGGATCTTCTCCGAGCAGCTCTGGCTCGTCTACCTCGGATACGGGTTCATCGGCGGCATCGGTCTGGGCATCGGCTACATCTCGCCCGTCTCCACGCTGATCAAGTGGTTCCCCGACCGTCCCGGTCTCGCCACGGGCATGGCGATCATGGGCTTCGGCGGCGGCGCGCTGATCGCCAGCCCCCTCTCGGCGGCCCTGCTCAACTTCTACGACCCCGATTCCGGCACGCCCGGCTGGGTGGCGAGCGGGGACGCCGTCGGCAAGCTGTTCCTGACCCTGGCGGTCGTCTACCTCGCCTACATGCTCTTCGGTGCGTTCACCATCAAGGTCCCCGCCGCGGACTGGAAGCCCGAGGGCTTCGACCCGTCGAAGGTCAAGTCGAAGACCCTCGTCACCAAGAACCACGTCTCGGCGCGCAACTCCGTCCGCACCCGGCAGTTCTGGCTGGTGTGGATCGTGCTGTTCTGCAACGTGACGGCCGGCATCGGCATCCTCGAGCAGGCTGCTCCGATGATCCAGGACTTCTTCCGCCAGGCGGACGGCACCTCCCTCGTGACGGTGGCCGTGGCCGGCGGCTTCGTGGGCCTGCTGTCCATCGGCAACATGGGCGGGCGCTTCGTGTGGTCCACCACCTCGGACATCCTGGGCCGCAAGCGCATCTATATGGTCTACCTCGGCGTCGGGGCGGTCCTCTACACCGTGCTGGCGCTGTTCGGCTCGACCTCCACGCTGCTGTTCGTGCTGCTGGCCTTCGTGATCATCTCGTTCTACGGCGGCGGCTTCGCCACGGTGCCGGCCTATCTGCGGGACCTCTTCGGGACCTACCAGGTGGGGGCCATCCACGGCCGCCTGCTCACTGCCTGGTCCGCCGCGGGCATCGCCGGCCCCCTCATTGTCAACGCCTTCCTCGACGCCCAGGGCACCCCCGGGGAGCTCACGGCGCAGGCGTACCAGCCGGCGCTGCTGACCATGGTCGGCCTGCTGGTCGTCGGCTTCATCGCCAACCTCCTGGTGAAGCCGGTGGACGCCAAGTACCACGAGCCCGCACCGTCCGACACCACGGCCCTCGCGAAGGAGTCATGACATGAGCCAAGCACGACTGGCACTGGGCTGGATCCTCGTCGGGGTCCCGCTCGCCTACGGAGTGACAGCGACCCTCATCCGGGTGGGCGCGTTGTTCTACTGAGCCACCGGTCGCCGCCGGGCGCGACCCGCGGCCGAGCGGCGGACGGCTTCGAAGACCGCCGCGGAGACGGCGTTCGGGACCCGGCAGGGCCGGAGCAGCACCGGGACCAGCCCCAGCACCCAGGCCTGCGCCCAGCGCAGCGCCCCGGAGCCCCTGCGGCCCCGCAGCAGGTGGTGGCCCACGACCGCTGTTGACCCCGCACGGGAGACGTCCGACCATGGACCCGTGGACCCGTGCCACGACGGGCTCCAACGAGACCTCGGGGGGTCCCATGGACGTCGGACGCAGCCTGCCGCGCAACCTGTTCGCCGCCGTGCGGATGGCCGGGCACGTCCTCACCGGTCCGCTGCTGCGGCGGCGCCGGATGTCCTGGGGAGCCGTGCCCGAGGAGGTGTCCTCGGCCTGGCCCGGCGACGAGCTGCTCCCCGACCCGTCCTGGACCGCCACCCACGCCGTGACCGTCGAGGCTCCGCCGGAGCGGATCTGGCCGTGGCTGGCCCAGCTCGGCCAGGGCAGGGGGGGCCTCTACAGCTTCGAGCGCCTCGAGAACCTCATCGGCTGCCGGATGCGCAACACCGACCGGATCCTGCCCGAGCACCAGGACCTCTCGGCCGTCCCCGAGATCCGTCTCGCCCCGCAGGCGGCCCTGGCCGTGGCGCGCGTCGAGCCGGGCCGGGACCTCGTGCTGGCCGCGTCTGCTGGCCCTCCGGCGGCCGACCGGCGCGTCACGGGCGGCCTGTGGTCCTTCCACCTGCGGCCGGCCCCGGAGGGAGGCACCCGGCTGGTCGAGCGGCTGAGCTTCTCGGCCGGGCCCAGCCGGCAGGAGCGGCTGTTCACCTCCCCGGCCCTGATCGAGCCGGTCAGTTTCGTGATGAGCCAGGAGATGCTCCGCAACCTGAAGCGGCTGGCCGAACGCCGGGCCGGACCCGTGCCCGATCGGCGCCAGCCCGACCGGGCCGGAAGCAGCTGCGCCGGCGCCAGGCGAAGGGGGCGCTCCGCCCGCGAGTACGACGAGACCGCTGCGGCGCTGCGGCGGCCGGACCCGGACGCCGCGCAGGACCGTGAGCTGATCCGGCTGGCGACGCTGGCCGCCTCGAGCCACAACACCCAGCCGTGGACGTTCACGGTGGCACCGGACTCGATCACCCTCCGCCCCGACCGCTCGCGTCGCTGTCCCGTGGTCGACCCCGACGACGCCCACCTGTACAAGAGCCTGGGCTGTGCGGCCGAGAACCTCGTCCACGCCGCCGCCGCGCAGGGCCGCGCGGCCGAGGTCGCCCTGGCCACGGACGAGCGAGTCGTCGTGGCCCTCGACGCACCGGGGACCGCCACGGCAACTCCGCTGTCGGCGGCCATCGAGACCCGGCAGTGCACCCGCGGCGCCTACGCCGGCCGCCCCGTCGACCGGGAGGACCTGGTGGTGCTCGAGCGGGCCGGGGGCCTGGGGCGGGTGCGATGCCTCCTGCTCACCGAGCCCAGGGACCTCGCAGCCGTCGCCGAGCACGTGGCCTCCGGCGACCTCGCGCAGCTGAACGACGCGGCATTCCGCCGGGAACTCGTGTCCTGGATCCGCTTCAACCCCGCCGCCGCCCTGCGCAGCAGGGACGGGCTCGCCGGCCGCGCGACCGGCCGGCCTCCCGTGCCGAGCCGGATGGGCACGCTGCTGGCGCGGTTCCTCCTCCGGGCCGGTGCCCAGGCGCGGGCCGACGCCGAGCAGCTGAAGGGCTCCGCGGGTGTCGCGGTCTTCGTCACGGCGGACGACGACCGGGCCGCATGGGTCGAGGCGGGACGGGCCTGCCAGCGGTTCGCCCTGCAGGCCGAAGCGCTCGACATCCGCACGGCCTTCGTCAACCAGCCGATCGAGGTCCCGGAGCTGCGACCCCGGTTCGAGACGTGGCTGGGCCTCGCCGGGGAGCACGGCCAGCTCGCCGTGCGCTTCGGCCACGGCCCCAGACTGCCCTACAGCCTGCGCAGACCGATCGAGGACGTGCTCGCGGACCCGCCGGGCTCTCGCGCCACCCGGGGCACCGCGGTACGCCCCTGACCGTCACCGGGTCGCGGAAGACCCAGGTGTCCGCGCAGCGTGGACGCGGTGTACCGGGTGCGGAAGAGCCCCCGGCGCTGGAGCACGGGGACCACGTGGTCCACGAAGTCGTCGAGGGAGTCCGGCAGCCTGGGCGGCATGAGGTTGAACCCGTCGGCCGCCCCCGAGCGGAACCACAGCTCCATCCGGTCCGCGACGGCCTCCGGGGTGCCGACCACGGTGCAGTGCCCGCCTCCGGCGGCCAGCCGGCCCAGCAGCTGCCGCACCGTGGGGCGTTCGACCGCCACGATCCGCAGGATCGTGGCGTACCGGCCTTGGGGCCCGGTGAAGGCCTCGAGCGGGGCCAGCTCCGGGACCGGGGCGTCCAGCTCCCAGCCGCTGCAGTCCTGCTGGACGAAGGCGGACAGCTGGGCCAGGGACTGCTCCACGGGCAGCAGGGCGTCGACCTCGGCCTGCTTGGCCCGGGCCTCCTCCTCCGTGGAGCCCACGTAGGCGACCAGGCCGGGCATGACGGCCACGGACCCCGGGTCCCGCCCGGCCGCGGCGACGCGCCGCTTCAGGTCCGTGGTGTGCTCCCGGGCGCTCTCCAGGTCGTAGGCCACGGCGTAGATGCCCTCCGCGTGGCGGGCGGCCAGGTCCCGACCCGGCCCGGAGGCGCCCGCCTGGAAGAGGACCGGGCGCCCCTGGGGCGGGCGCGGCACGGTCAGCGGCCCGTCCACGCGGAAGTGCTCGCCCGCGTGGTCGATCCGGCGCACCCGGTCCGGGTCGGCGTGCAGACCGCGCCGGTCGCCGACCACGGCGTCGTCGGCCCAGGAGTCCCACAGCCGCAGGGTCACGTCGACGAACTCCGCCGCCCGCGCGTAGCGCTGCGCGTGCGGCGGCATCCCGGGCAGGCCGTGGTTGCGCGCCTCGGCGTCGAACATGGAGGTGACCACGTTCCAGCCGGCCCGGCCGCGGCTGATGTGGTCCAGCGAGGCCAGCAGGCGGGCGGCGTGGAAGGGCGTCCAGAAGGTCGTCGACACGGTGCTGATGAGCCCGATCCGCTCCGTGGCGCGGGCCATGGCGGACAGGGCCGTCAGCGGTTCGAGGAACCACCGGGGCCCGACCCCCACGTCGCCGGCGCTGTGCCCGTCGGCGAGGAACACGGCGTCGAAGAGGCCGCGCTCGGCGGTGCGGGCGAGATCCTCCCAGTGGGCGATGTCCCCGAGCCGCTCCACGGAGGAGTCCGGGTGCCGCCAGGCGGCCTGGTGGTGGCCCGCGCCGAAGAGGAAGGCGTTGAGGTGCAGCTGTCGCGGCGCGGTCGCGGCGGCCCCCATCAGTCGAGGACCAGTCCGCCGTCGACCACCAGATTCTGTCCGGTGACCGAGCGGGCCCACGGCGAGGCGAAGAACAGGAGGGCGTCGGCGAACTCGGCCGGGGTGGTGACGCGACCCAGCGGGGTGCCCGCCGCGATCTGGTCGAAGACCTCCTCGGGCGTGGCGGCGCTCGCGTCGGTGGTGCGCAGCAGTCCGCCCGAGGCCATGTTGACCGTGACGCCGTGCGGCCCGAGGTCCTTGGCCAGGGTGCGGGTCAGCGACAGGAGCGCGGCCTTGGCGGCCGTGTAGTCGTGGTAGGGCACCACGGGGTTCTGGAAGAGGTTCGTGCCGATGTTCACGATCCGGCCGAAGCCCCGTTCCCGCATGCCCGGGAGCGCCTGCTGGGTGGTGTTGAGCGCCCCGCGGACGCTGCCGGAGAACTGGGCGTCGAACTCCTCCCAGCGGATGCCCTCCGCCGAGGAGCGGGCGTCACCGTTGAAGGAGAAGTCGGCCAGCGCGTTGTTCACCACCGTGGTGACGGGGGAGCCGAAGTGCTCCCGGGCCGCGCGCAGCAGGTCCGCCACCTGCCCGGGGTCGGTCACGTCGGCGCGCAGGGCCACGGCCCGGTCGGGACCGTACCGGTCCACGAGCTCCTCCGCGGCCGCCCCGCTGGTCCGGTGGTTGACCACGACCCGCGCGCCCTGGGCCGCGAAGGCCTCGACGACGCTGCGGCCGAGACCGCGTGCCCCGCCGGTGACGAGGACGACCTGTTCTGCGATCTGCATGGGACTCCCTGGGGTCAGGGCGAGGAGACGCGGGGCCGGCCACGGCGGGCCCCGACAGGACATCCCTTCGCCAGTACGAACTGGATCAGGTTCGACGGGTGTCATCTCAGCCGGCTCGTCGTGCGGCGCCGGCACCCCGTGTCACTGCGGACGAGTATAGGCACGCCGTCCCGGGATCCGCCCGGTCCTCCGCGGGCGGCAGCTCAGACCGGACGGCGGCGGTCACCGGGGGCGTCGTCGTCGGGAGGCTGCGCCCCGTGCCCGAGGAAACCGCGCAGCAGCGCGGCCGTGCCCTCGAGGTGCGCGAGGGAGGCGGCCCGGGCGGCGGGGGCGTCCCCGGCCAGGACGGCGTCCGTGAGCTCGCGGTGCTGGCGGTCGGAGTGCTCGAGGTTGACCGGCAGCAGAGGGATCCGGTCCAGCAGGTCGCTGGCCCGCGAGCGCACCTCCGCGACGGCGCGGACCAGGCTGGGGCAGCCGCCCAGCTCGGCGACCGCGATGTGGAAGCGCGCGTCGGCGGGACGGTAGTCCTCCGGGGAGCTCTCCTCGACCTGCCGGAGGCACGCGAGCAGGTGCTCCCGGGCCGCCGCGCTGAGGGACGCCGCCGCGGCCAGCTCCGCCGCGGCGGGCTCGACGACGGCGCGGAACACCAGCACGTCCTCGACGTCCGCGGGATCCACGGGAGGGAGGGTCTCGTCCGGCAGGGCGGTGCGGCCGGTCACGAAGGTCCCGCCGTACCGGCCGCGCACCACCTCCAGGACCCCTGCGGCCTGGAGCTCGTGCAGGGCCTCCCGCAGCGTGGCGCGGGAGATCCCGAGCATCGCCGCGGTCTCCCGCTCGGGCGGGAGCCGCTCGCCCTTGCGGAACAGGCCGAGCCGGATCGAGTCGAGGATCCGCTCCACGGCCTCCTCGAAGGCGTTGCCCTGGCGCACCGGGCGGATGCGGGGGTGCTGGACGGGATCGCTCACGGCGGCGCTCCTCCCTGCGGTACGACGTGCGCCCATCGTGTCACGGGCCCCCGGGGCCGACGCCGCGTCGTGTCCCCGGGACCGACTCCGCGGGAACGGCGCCCGCTGTGCCGGGCGGCGTCACGAGCAGGAGCGGGGGGCCGCCCGGCCCGGGCAGCCCCCCGCTCCATCCAGCGGGAACGGCCGCCGAGCTCCTAGTGGGTGAGATCGATGGCGACCACGCCCACCGCGATGATCAGCGCGACGGAGACGAGGAAGCCCGCCGCGATGGCGATGAACGCCCAGGAGCGGGCGGAGCCGGAGTTCTGGGAGCCGGGGCGGTCGGGAGCAGATGCGCTGGTCTTGTTCATGCCCACCATTCTGCGACATCCGCAGGGCCGTCTCCACCGGGCCGGGGCCCCACGCGCCGCTCGACGCTCGTCCGGCCCTGCGACGCAGGGTCTTGACGGGGCGGAGAGCAGCCCACAGACTGTGACCACTCGCGCCATATGTCTGTTTTCAGACCTTTGTGGAACCCGGAGGGATCGTCCCATGCCCGACTCCCCATCACAGCCCGACCGCACCGACGAGTACTTCCAGCACCGCCAGCTCCGCTCCGGGGCTGCCGGCTGGGTGCTGCTCGCGGGCCTGGGCATCGCCTACGTCATCTCCGGGGACTTCTCCGGCTGGAACATCGGGCTCTCCGAGGGCGGGTGGGGCGGGCTGCTCATCGCCTTCGTGCTCATGGGCCTCATGTACACCTGCATGGTCTTCGGCCTCGCCGAGCTCTCCTCCACCCTGCCCACGGCGGGGGCCGGCTACGGCTTCGCCCGGCGTGCCCTCGGCCCCCTCGGTGGTTTCGCCACCGGGATGGCCGTGCTCATCGAGTACGCCGTGGCCCCCGCGGCGATCGCCACGTTCATCGGCGGCTACATCGAGGCGCTGGGCCTGTTCGGGATCACCAACTCCTGGCCCGTGTACCTCGTGACCTACCTCGTGTTCATGGGCATCCACATGTACGGGGTCGGCGAGGCCCTCAAGCTGATGTTCGGGATCACGGTGATCGCGGTGTTCGCGCTGGGGGTGACCGTCGTCGCGCTCGTGCCGCACTTCGACGCCGCCAACCTCTTCGACATCGTCCCGAACGACGCCGTGGGGGCGAGCGCGTTCCTGCCCATGGGGTACGCGGGGGCGATGGCGGCCCTGGTGTACGGGATCTGGTTCTTCCTGGCGATCGAGGGCGTGCCGCTGGCCGCCGAGGAGACCGCCGACCCGCGCCGCGACATGCCGCGCGGGATCATCGTGGCCATGGCCTTCCTGCTGGTCTCCGGCGCGCTGATGCTCGTCCTCGTCCCCGGAGCCGCGGGCTCGGAGGCCATGAGCACCTCGGACAACCCGTTGCCGGAGGCCATCCGCACGGTCGCCGGGGCGGACAGCGTCATGGCCGGCATCGTGAACTACGCGGGTCTGGCCGGTCTGGTCGCGAGCTTCTTCTCCATCATGTTCGCCTACTCCCGGCAGCTGTTCGCCCTCTCCCGGGCCGGGTACCTGCCCCGCTGGCTCTCGCTGACCGGCAAGCGCAGGACCCCGTGGGTCGCCCTCATCGTGCCGGGCACCGTCGGCTTCGTGCTGGCTGCCGCGACCGGCGACGGCGGACTGCTCATCAACATCGCGGTCTTCGGCGCCACCGTCTCCTACGTGCTGCTGAACCTCTCCCACATCGTGCTCCGGCTTCGGGAGCCCGACCTCCCGCGCGGCTACCGCACCCCGGGCGGCGTGGTCACCACCGGCATCGCCCTGGTGCTGGCGCTCGTGGCCGTGGTCGCGACGTTCCTGGTCGACGTGCTCGCCGCGTCCATCACCGCCCTCGTGTTCGTCGTCTTCCTCGCCTACTACTGGTTCTACAGCCGCCACCGCCTCGTGGGCCACGCCCCCGAGGAGGAGTTCGCGCAGATCCGCACCGCCGAGGCGGACCTGCACTGACCCCCAGCCCCGCCCGCCACCCACCCCAGAGACCTCAGCGCACCCACCGACCTCAGCGACGAAGGACCGGACCCATGACCGAGACTCCCCAGCACCCCCGCAACGACCGGATGCTCACCGTCGATCAGCTGCGGCAGCACGTCGCCGACGGGCTCGTGGACACCGTGGTCCTGGCCTTCACCGACATGCAGGGCCGTCTGCAGGGCAAGCTCAACCACGCGCAGTTCTTCCTGGACTCGGTGCTCGACGAGGGCGCCGAGGGGTGCAACTACCTGCTGGCCGTGGACACGGAGATGAACACCGTGGGCGGCTACTCGATCAGCAGCTGGTCCTCCGGCTACGGGGACATGGAGTTCGCCATGGACCTCGACACGATCCGGCTGATGCCGCACAACCCCGGCCAGGTCCTGATCCAGTGCGACCTCACCGGCCACGGCGGTCAGCCCATCCCGATGTCGCCGCGGTCCATGCTGCGCCGCCAGCTCGACCGGGCCCGGGACATGGGCTTCCAGATGGTCACCGGCACCGAGCTGGAGTTCTGCGTCTACAACACGAGCTACGAGGAGGCCTGGGACGGCGGCTACCGGAACCTGGTCCCGGCCAACCAGTACAACGTGGACTACTCCGTGCTGGGCTCCCAGCGGGTCGAGCCGCTGCTGCGGGAGATCCGCAACGCGATGTACGCGGCCGGGCTGACCGTGGAGTCCGCGAAGGGCGAGTGCAACCTCGGACAGCACGAGATCGCGTTCCGCTACGACGAGGGCATGGTCACCGCGGACAACCACGTGGTCTACAAGCTCGCGTCCAAGCAGATCGCCCACCAGCAGGGGAAGTCCATCACCTTCATGGCCAAGCCCAACGAGCGCGAGGGCAGCTCCTGCCACATCCACATGTCCCTGCGCGGGACCGACGGCGAGCTCGTCTTCTGGGACCGCGAGCGGGACGCCCGGTCCCGCACCTACGAGCACTTCATCGCCGGGGTGCTGCGGACCATGCGCGAGTTCACGCTGTTCTACGCCCCCACCATCAACTCCTACAAGCGCTTCGTCGAGGGCAGCTTCGCCCCCACCTCGGTGGCCTGGGGCGTGGACAACCGCTCGTGCGCCGTCCGCCTCGTGGGCAGCGGCCGCTCCGCGCGGATGGAGAACCGGCTCCCCGGCGGCGACGTCAACCCCTACCTGGCGCTGGCCGCGATGCTGGCCTCCGGGCTGCACGGCATCGAGCAGGAGCTCGAGCTCGAGCCGATGACCGAGGGCAACGCCTACGAGTCCGACGCCCCCGTGGTGCCCTCGACCATGCGCGAGGCCCGGGACCTGCTGGCCGGCTCGGAGCTGGCGCGGGACCTGTTCGGCGAGGACGTCGTGGAGCACTACGTCCACTACGCCGACGTGGAGCTGGCGGCCTTCGAGGCTGCCGTCACCGACTGGGAGCTGCGCCGTGGCTTCGAACGACTCTGAGCCGGCCGGCACCGGGTACCGGCCGCGGATCGCCCTGACCACCTACTACCAGGAGGGGTCCTGGGGGGTCTGGAACTCCTTCGCGGCGATCGTCCCGGGCGCCTACGTGGAGGCCGTCGCCGCGGCCGGCGGCACGCCCCTGCTGCTGCCCCCGGTGGGCACGGACCCGGGGGTGCTCGAGCTCGTGGACGGTCTGATCGTGATCGGCGGCGTGGACGTGGACCCGCGGTTCTACGGCGCCGAGCGGCACGAGGCGACCTCCTCGCAGCCCGCCCGCGACGAGCACGACCTCGCCCTGACCCGGGCGGCGCTCGATCTCGAGGTGCCCCTGTTCGCCATCTGCCGCGGCGCGCAGATCCTCAACGTGGCGCTCGGCGGCACGCTGATCCAGCACCTGCCGGACGTCAACGAGAACGCCGCGCGCTACCAGCCCGGGCCGGGCCGGTACGGGGAGGTCGAGTTCGCCACCGAGCCGGGCAGCCGCTGCCGCGAGCTGCTGGGCGAGACGGCGTGGTCCCCGTGCTACCACCACCAGGCCCTGGAGACGGTGGCCGAGGGCCTCGTCGTGACCGCCCGCGCCGAGGACGGGACGGTCGAGGCCGTCGAGACCGTCGAGGGCGGCTGGACGCTCGGCGTGCAGTTCCACCCCGAGGAGAACCGGAAGGACGCCCGCCTGTTCGAGGGGTTCGTCCGCGTGGCGCACGGCTACGCGCGCGACCGCACCCGGCAGGACCGCCCCCGCAGGACCGGCGGGGCAGAGCCCGCACCGCAGCGAGAGGACACCCGCATCCCATGACCACCACGCAGATCATCGACCCCGCCACGGAGGAGGTCGTCGGCACCGTCGAGCTCACGTCCCTCGAGCAGACGGACGCGGCCGTGGACCGGGCCCGGCGCACCTTCGAGACCTGGCGCGCCGTCGACCCCGCCGACCGGGCCCGGCTGCTGCGCCGCTTCGCCGACGCGGTGGACGCCGACCTGGAGCGCCTCGCGGCCCTGGAGGTCCGCAACGCGGGGCACACCATCGGCAACGCCCGCTGGGAGGCGGGCAACGTCCGGGACGTGCTGACCTACTACTCCGGCGCTCCTGAGCGGCTCTCCGGGCGGCAGATCCCCACTCCGGGCGGGGTCAACATCACCTTCCACGAGCCGCTGGGCGTGGTGGGCGTGATCGTGCCCTGGAACTTCCCCATGCCGATCGCCGCGTGGGGCTTCGCCCCGGCGCTGGCCGCCGGCAACACGGTGGTGCTCAAACCGGCCGAGCTCACTCCTCTCACCGCGATCCGGCTCGGGGAGCTCGCCCTCGAGGCGGGACTGCCCGAGGGCGTCCTCACGGTGCTGCCCGGCAAGGGCTCGGTCGTAGGGGAGCGCTTCGTGACCCACCCCGCCGTCCGCAAGGTCGTGTTCACCGGCTCCACCGAGGTGGGCCGGCGGATCATGGCCGGGTGCGCGGAGCAGGTCAAGCGCGTGACCCTGGAGCTCGGCGGCAAGAACTCCAACATCGTCTTCGCGGACGCGGACCTCGAGCGCGCCGCCGCCTCCACCCCCGCCGGCGCCCTCGACAACGCGGGCCAGGACTGCTGCGCCCGCTCCCGCGTGCTCGTCCAGCGCTCCGTGCTGGACCGATTCCTGGAGCTGCTGGAGCCCGCCGTGCGGGACTTCGCGTGCGGGGACCCGTGGCGCGAGGACACGCAGATGGGCCCCTTGGTCTCCGCCGCGCACCGGGACTCCGTGGCCTCCTTCCTCGACGACGACGCCCCGGTCGCCTTCCGCGGCACCGCTCCCGAGGGTCCCGGCTGGTGGTTCCCGCCGACCGTGCTCACCCCGTCCCCGGACTCCAGGGCGTTCCGGGAGGAGATCTTCGGCCCCGTGCTGGCGGTGGTGCCCTTCGAGGACGAGGCGGACGCCGTCCGGATCGCCAACGACACCGAGTACGGGCTCTCCGGGTCGATCTGGACCCGGGACGTGGGGCGGGCGCTGCGGGTGTCCCGCGCCGTCGACGCCGGGAACCTCTCCGTCAACTCGCACGCCTCCGTGCGCTACTGGACGCCGTTCGGCGGCTTCAAGCAGTCCGGCTTCGGCCGGGAGCTCGGCCCGGACGCCCCGCAGGCGTTCACCGAGACCAAGAACGTGTTCCTCGCCACCGACTGAGGCCCCCGCGCACGACCACTCGTCCCGTCCCGGGGCACCCCCACCACCGAAGGAGAACCCATGGAGGTCAACGCCCGCCGCCTGGCCGGCCGCAGCGCAGTCATCACGGGAGGGGCCAGCGGCATCGGTCTCGCCGCGGCCCGCCGCCTCGCCGCCGAGGGCGCGCACGTCGTCGTCGCGGACCTGAACCCCGCGGCGGGGGAGGCCGCCGCCGAGGAGGTCGGGGGGCTGTTCGTGCGCACCGACGTGGCGGACGAGGCCGCCGTGATCGCGCTCTACGCGGCGACGCACGAGGCCTACGGATCCGTGGACATCGCCTTCAACAACGCCGGCATCAACCCCACCGACGACGGTTCGATCCTGGACACCGGCATCGACGCGTGGCGGAGGGTCCAGGAGGTCAACCTCACCAGCGTCTTCCACTGCTGCAAGCACGCGATCCCGTACATGCGCGAGCAGGGGAAGGGCTCGATCGTCAACACCGCGTCCTTCGTGGCCGTCATGGGCGCGGCGACCTCCCAGATCTCCTACAGCGCCTCGAAGGGCGGCGTGCTGTCGATGAGCCGGGAGCTGGGCGTGCAGTTCGCCCGGGAGGGGATCCGGGTCAACGCGCTGTGCCCCGGTCCGGTCAACACGCCGCTGCTGCAGGAGCTGTTCGCCGCGGACCCGGAGCAGGCCCAGCGCCGGCTCGTGCACGTGCCGGCCGGGCGGTTCGCGGAGCCGGAGGAGATCGCCGCGGCGGTCGCGTTCCTGGCCAGCGACGACGCCTCGTTCGTCAACGCCGCCACGTTCCTGGTGGACGGGGGGATCTCCGGGGCCTACGTCACCCCGGTGTGACCCCGCCGCCGCCGAGTGAGCCCTGGGGAGCCCGGCCGGCCGACGCCGTGGCGTGGTCAGCCGGGCTCCCCAGGGTCACTGGGGGTTCCCGGACGTCGGCCGGCCTCCTGTGGCCTGCCGGGGTCAGCGGGCGGCCGCGACCATGTCCTCCCGCAGCGCCGCCACGAACCCGTCCACGTCCTCCTCGGCGGTGTCCCACGAGCACATCAGGCGGACCTCCCCGGTGGCCGGGTCCCACACGTAGAACGGCCAGCGCTCCTGCAGGCGGGCGGTGGTCCCGGCCGGGAGCACCGCGAAGACCGCGTTGGCCTCGGGGGTCTGCGTCACCCGGGCGCCGGGGACCTCCGCGATCCCGGCCGCGAGGCGCCGGGCCATGGCGTTGGCCCGGCGGGCCGCCTCGAGCCACAGGTCGCCCGTGTGCAGGGCCAGCAGCTGCGCGGACACGAAGCGCATCTTCGAGGCCAGCTGGGTCGAGAGCTTGCGCACGAACCGGGGCTGCCGCACGGCGTCCGGGGCGAGCACCACGACGGCCTCCGCGCCCATCAGACCGTTCTTGGTGCCGCCCCACGAGACCACGTCCACGCCGGCGTCCGTGGTCAGGGCCCGCAGCGGGACGTCGAGGGCCGCGGCGGCGTTGGCCAGCCGGGCGCCGTCCAGGTGGACCGTCAGGCCCAGTCCGTGCGCGTGCTCGCAGACCGCGCGCAGCTCCTCGGGCGTGTAGACGGTGCCGAGCTCCGTGGACTGGGTGACGGTGACGACGCGCGGCTGGGCGTGGTGCTCGAAGCCGAAGCCGTGCGCCTCCCGGTCGATCAGCTCCGGGGTCAGCTTCCCGTCCGGCGTGGGCACGGCCAGCATCTTCACGCCCGCGACCTTCTCGGGGGCCCCGCACTCGTCCACGTGCGCGTGGGCGGTGGCCGTGCAGATCGCCGCGTCCCAGCGGTCGGTCATCGCCGCGAGCGCCACGACGTTCGCGCCCGTGCCGTTGAACAGGGGATAGCAGGCGGCCTGCTCCCCGAAGTGCCGGCGGGCCACGTCCTGCAGCGCCTCGGTGTAGGGGTCCGCGCCGTAGGCGCCCACGTGGCCGCCGTTGGCGGTCGCGAGGGCCTGGAGCACCTCGGGGTGGACGCCCGCGTGGTTGTCGCTGGCGAAGCCCTTCCGGGCGGGGTCGTGCAGGCGGGACAGGACGGAGTCGGTCACGGGTGGCCCTTCCGGTGGGTCGGCGTGGTGCCGGGCGGCACTCGCACTCTACTCGCGCCCCGTCCCGGACCGCCCGGCACGGGCCCTCGGTAGGGTCGGGGCATGCGCATCGTCCAGGCCGCCGCGGCGGTGGTCGTCCGGGAGGACGGCCGGCTGCTGCTGGTCCGCCGGGGCCGGGAGCCCCAGCGCGGGCGCTGGAGCGTGCCCGGCGGCAAGGTGGAGCCCGGTGAGACGGCGGCGCAGGCGGCGGTCCGCGAGACGTTCGAGGAGACCGGGGCCCGGGTGCGCGCGGAGCGGGAGCTCGGGACGGTCCGCATCCCGGGCGGCGCGGAGCTCGTGTACGAGGTGCACGACGTCGCCGCGACCTACCTCGGCGGGACGCTGCGCCCCGGCGACGACGCCGACGCCGTGCGCTGGGTCGCCCCGGAGGAGCTGCCGGGGCTGGAGACCACCGACGGCCTGCTGGAGCACCTCGCACGGTTCGGGGTCCGCCCGGCCTGAACCCGCCGGACCGCCCGGGCCGGATCCCGGGGGACCGTGCCCCGCCCGGCGTCTCGTCCCGGTCCGGAGCGCGTGCTTGGATGGGGTCATGGCACAGACGCGGGGTTTCTACGTCGACACCGTGGAGCGCACGACCACGGCGGACCGGGACGCGGTGTGGGCGGTCCTCGAGGGCATCGGCGGCGAGCGCGGCTGGTACAGCACCGACCGCGTCTGGGCCGCCCGCGCCACGGCCAACCGCCTGGGCCTCCCGCCCGGGCGGTTGCGCCACCGCGAGGACCCGGACCACCTCTCGGCCGGGGAGCGCCTGGACTGGTGGACGGTCGAGGCCCTCGAGCCGCCGCGGCGGCTGAGGCTGCGCTCCCTCGTGCGGATGCCGGGGGACGCCTGGCTGGACATCTGCCTGGAACCGGGGCCGGACGGGTCCCTCGTCTACCGCCAGACCACGGTCTTCCGCCCGGCGGGCGCGGCGGGCCGCGCCTACTGGTACGCCATGCTCGCCCCCCACAAGGCCGTCCTGGGGCGGCTCGCCACGGACGTCCTGCGGCAGGCGGGCGGATAGCGCTCCTCGTCGTCCGAGTCCGGGACCGCACAGGCCGCGGACGACGAAGACCCGGGAGCGCCGGGCTCTTCCGCCCCGGCCGCTCCGGCCGTAGCGTGGACTCACCGGCCACCGTGACGCCCGGTGGACGCGGCCGGTGGCCGGGGGAGTGCCTCGGCACCGCTGCCGGGCGGAGCCTTCAGGAGAGTGCCGCCATGACCGCCGACGCCCCGTCCGTCCCCGACTCCCGCGCCCTGGCCGACGAGGCCGTCGCCCTGGTCCGCGAGTGGCTCGTCCGCGCCGCCGAGGGCCGCCGGCACCGCGACCGCGCGGCCGACCGGCTCGCCACCGTGCTCCAGGACCCCCACGGGCTGGAGTTCACGGTCGGTTTCGTGGACCGGGTGGTGCGCACCGAGGACGTGCGGGCCGCCGGGCGCGCCCTGGACGCGCTCGCCGAGATCGTGCCCCGCACCATGCCCGCGGCGGACCGCGCCCAGATCCGGGTCGGGGCCGCCCTCTCGGCCAGGGCGCCCCAGGTGGTCGTCCCCGCGGCCCGCGCGAGGCTCCGCCAGCTCGTGGGGCACATGATCGTCGACGCCCGCCCCAAGGCCTTCGGGCAGGCCGTGAAGAGGCTGACGGCCGAGGGCCACCGCCTCAACATCAACCTGCTGGGCGAGGAGGTCCTCGGCGAGGAGGAGGCGGACAAGCACCTCGCCGACGCCGCCGCGCTGCTGGACCGGGACGACGTCGACTACGTGTCCGTCAAGGTCTCCTCCGTGGTCCCGCAGCTGTCCCACTGGGGGTTCGAGGGGACCGTGTCGAAGGTCGTCGAGCGGCTGCTGCCCGTCTACCGCGCCGCCGCCGAGGCCCCGGCCGGGAGCAAGTTCATCAACCTCGACATGGAGGTCTACTCCGACCTGCACCTGACCACCGAGGTGTTCACCCGCCTCCTGGAGCACCCCGAGCTGCGGGGGCTCGAGGCGGGGATCGTGGTCCAGGGCTACCTGCCGGACGCGCTCGCGGTGGTCCGGCGGCTCTCGGTGTGGTCCGCCCAGCGGGTCGAGGCCGGGGGCGCGGGGATCAAGGTCCGGCTCGTGAAGGGTGCGAACCTGCCCATGGAGCGCGTGGACTCGGAGCTGCACGGGTGGCCCCTGGCCACGTGGAGCAGCAAGCAGGAGACCGACACCAACTACAAGCGGGTCCTCGACTGGCTGTTCGTGCCCGGGCGGATGACGGGGCTGCGGCTCGGGGTGGCCGGGCACAACCTCTTCGACATCGCCTTCGCCCACCTGCTCGCCGAGCGCCGCGGCGTGACGGACCGGATCGAGTTCGAGATGCTCCAGGGCATGGCGGTCGAGCAGGCGCGGGCCGTGAGCGCCGACGTCGGACAGCTGCTGCTCTACGTGCCCGCCGTGCGCCCGGCCGAGTTCGACGTGGCCGTGTCCTACCTCGTGCGCCGGCTCGAGGAGAACGCCTCGCACGAGAACTTCATGTCGGGGATCTTCGAGCTGGCCCCGGACAACGAGGTCTTCGCGCGGGAGGAGCAGCGCTTCCGCGCCGCCCTCGAGGCGCTGGACCCGCAGGAGGACGGCGCCCCGGCCCCCGCCCGCGCCCAGGACCGCACGACCCCCGACGCCGGGTCCGCGCACCTGCCGCTGGAGGAGCCCTTCCGCAACGAGCCGGACACCGACGTCTCCGTCCCCGCGAACCAGGCGTGGGCGGACCAGATCGCGGCCCGGATCGGGGACCGGCAGTGGTACGAGACCCTGCCCGTGCCCGACCCCGTCGACGCGGAGGACGTCGAGCGGCTCGTGCGCACGGGGCGGACCGCCGCCGAGGAGTGGCACGCCCGCGGCGCCCGCGAGCGCGCGGAGATCCTCAACCGCGCGGCCGACGTCCTGGCCGCCCGCCGGGGGCACCTGCTGGCGGTGGCCGGCGCGGAGGCGGGCAAGACCCTGGGGCAGTCGGACCCGGAGGTCTCGGAGGCCATCGACTTCTGCCGCTGGTACGCCCGCCGCGCCCTCGAGCTCGAGACCGTGGACGGCGCCCGGTTCGTCCCCGACCGGCTCGTGCTGGTCACCCCGCCGTGGAACTTCCCGCTGGCGATCCCCACCGGCTCCACGGTCGCGGCCCTGGCCGCCGGCGCCGCCGTGCTGCACAAGCCCGCCCCCGAGGTGCGGCGCTGCTCGACCGCCGTGGTCGAGGCGCTGTGGGAGGCCGGCGTCCCGCGGGACGTGCTCCAGCTCGTCGACTCCGTCGAGGGGGAGGTGGGGCAGGCCCTCGTCTCCCACCCCGGGGTGGACCGCATCGTGCTCACCGGCGCCTACGAGACGGCCCGGCTCTTCCAGTCCTGGCGGTCGGGACGGGCGATGACCGCGGAGACCTCGGGCAAGAACGCCCTGGTCGTCACCCCCAGCGCGGACCGGGACCGGGCCGTGTGGGACCTCGTGACGAGCGCGTTCGGCCACGCCGGGCAGAAGTGCTCGGCGGCCTCCCTCGGCATCCTGGTGGGCAGCGTGGCGGAGTCCGAGCGGTTCCGCCGGCAGCTGCTCGACGCGGCGTCCTCGATGGTCGTGGACTGGCCGCAGAACCTGCAGGCGTCGGTGGGCCCGGTGATCTCCGAGCCCGGCGACAAGCTGCACCGCGCCCTGACCCGCCTCGACCCGGGGGAGCAGTGGCTGCTCGAGCCGCGGCAGCTCGACGACACCGGGCGGCTGTGGCGGCCCGGGATCAAGACGGGGGTGGCCCCGGGCTCCTTCTTCCACCGCACCGAGTGCTTCGGCCCCGTCCTGGGGCTGATGGAGGCCCCGAACCTGCAGGAGGCGCTCGCGCTGCAGAACGCGGTCGAGTACGGGCTGACCGCCGGGCTGCACTCCCTGGACCCGGAGGAGATCAGCACGTGGGTGGAGCTCGTCGAGGCGGGCAACCTCTACGTCAACCGCGGCATCACCGGGGCGATCGTCCAGCGCCAGCCCTTCGGCGGATGGAAGAAGTCCTCGGTGGGGCTGGGCGCCAAGGCCGGCGGGCCGAACTACCTGGCCCAGCTCGGCTCGTGGCAGAAGGCACCCTTCCAGGAGGTCCCGTCCGAAGGGGGTCCGTCCGAAGGGGGTCCGTCCGAGGAGGCCGGCGTCGAGCTCTCCGAGGGCGTCGCCCACCACCTGGACGAGCTCCGGCCCCTCGTGCCCGAGGCGGACGCCGCCTGGCTGACGACCTGCGCCGAGCAGGACCAGGCGTGGTGGGACCAGGAGTTCGGCCGGGCCCACGACCCCACCGGCCTGGCGTGCGAGGCGAACCTGTTCCGCTACCGCCCCCGCGACGTCGTCGTGCGCGCGTCCGAGGACGCCCCGCTCACGGACGTGATCCGGGTGGGGCTCGCCGCGGTGCGCTCCGGTGCGCGCGCCGTCCTCGCCCCCGCGGACGAGGTCCCCGCGGAGGTGCGGGAGCTGTTCCGGTCCGTGCTGGACCCCTGCGGGGACGAGGCCTTCGCCCGGGTCGCGGCGGACTGGACCGCCCCGAGCGGAGCCGGGCGGATCCGGGTGGTGGGCACCGCCCCCGGCCTCGCCGAGGCGCTCGCGGAGCGGCCCGAGATCGCGCTGCTCGCGGACCCGGTGGTCGGTGCCTCCCGCGTGGAGATGCTCCCGCTGCTCGCGGAGCAGGCCGTCTCGATCACGATGCACCGCTTCGGCAACCCCTCGACGGACGCCGAGACGGTGGTGCACCGGCTGATCGCGTCCTCGCCGAGGCTGGGCACGCCGGTGCCACCGGCCGAAATGTAGGCGTCGCCCCTGGGGGGGGCGGCGCGCCGGTGCCAGCATGAGCCCATGCGCGCATCCCTGAGGTACCTCGCACTGGGTCTGGCCGGAGCGCTCGGCGTCTCCGGCACCGTTCTCGGCGGCTCCGCGGCCGTCGCGCACGACGATCGGGGGCACGGTGGCCAGGACGCACCCGTCACCGCCGAGCTGCCCAAGGTCCCCACCATGACCGGCGGCGGCGGTGCGGTCTCCTCGGTGGACCCCCTCGCGAGCCAGGTCGGCATCGACGTGCTCGAGCGGGGCGGCACCGCCGCGGACGCCGCCGTGGCCGCGGCCGCGACCCTGGGCGTCACCGAGCCGTACTCCGCGGGCATCGGCGGCGGCGGGTTCTTCGTCCACCACAGCGCGGAGACCGGCCAGATCCGCACGATCGACGGGCGCGAGACCGCGCCGGCCACGTTCACGGAGGACGAGTTCCTGGGCGAGGACGGCGAGCCCCTCGACTTCGCCACCGTGGTCAGCTCCGGGAAGTCCGTGGGCGTGCCCGGCACCCTGGCCACGTGGGAGACCGCGGCCGAGGAGTTCGGCACCATGGACCTGCACGACCTGCTGCGGCCCGCGGAGCGGATCGCCGCCCGCGGGTTCGTGGTGGACGAGAACTTCCAGGAGCAGACGGCCCAGAACGCCGAGCGCTTCGGGATGTTCCCCGAGACCGCGGAGCTGTTCCTGCCCGACGGCGAGGCGCCCGAGGTCGGGACCGTGTTCCGCAACCCCGATCTCGCCCGCACCTACCACTCGATCCGGCACGAGGGCACCGGCGCCTTCTACGAGGGGGCGACCGCCCGGGCGGTGGTCGACGCGAGCCGTGCGCCGACGACCGCCGAGGGCGTGGAGGTGCTCGCCGGGGAGCTGACCCTCGCGGACCTGGCGTCCTACGAGGCCCTGCTCAAGGAGCCGACCCGCACCGAGTACCGCGGCCTGGACGTCTACGGCATGGGCCTGCCCAGCTCCGGCGGCATCACGGTGGCCGAGACCCTGAACCTCCTCGAGGCCTACGACGAGCGCACCGGGACCGGCCTCGCCGAGGTCTCCGACGCCCAGTACCTGCACCGCTTCTCGGAGGCGAGCGCCACGGCCTTCGCGGACCGCAACCGGTGGATCGGGGACGTCGAGGGCGTGCCCGTGGAGGAGCTCACGAGCCAGGAGTTCGCCGACGAGCGCGCCTGCCTCTTCGACCCCGGGCAGGCCCAGGAGCGCCCGGTCCCGTTCGGGGAGCCCGACGGGGAGTACGCCGAGTGCGGGGTGCCCGGGGCCCGTCAGCCGGAGCCCGTCGGAGGCGTCTCGACGACCCACCTGAACGTGGCCGACCGGTGGGGCAACGTGGTCTCCTACACCCTCACCATCGAGCAGACCGGCGGCTCCGGGATCACGGTCCCGGACCACGGGTTCCTGCTCAACAACGAGCTGACCGACTTCAGCTTCGCACCCGCCACCGAGGGGGTGGCGGATCCGAACCTGCCGGGTCCGGGCAAGCGGCCCCGCTCGTCGATGAGCCCCACGATCGTGCTGAAGGACGGGGAGCCGTGGATGTCGGTGGGCACGCCCGGCGGCGCCACGATCATCACCACGGTGGCGCAGATCCTCACCGGCCACGTGGACCGGGACCTCGCCCTCGTCGACGCCGTGGCCGCGCCCCGGCTGAGCTCCCGCAACGGGGTCGAGCGCACCGACCTGGGTCTCTCCGGATCGGCCACGGGCCAGGAGCTGACCGAGCTCGGGCACGAGTTCGAGGACGTGCGCTGGATCGGCAACGCCTCGGCCATCCGGCTCCTCGACGGCGACCGGTTCGAGGCGGCGGCGGAGACCGAACGCGGCTACGGCGGCTCCGCGATGGTGGTGCACCCCGAGCCGTGACCCCGCCCCACCGGTGGGGCCCCGGGCCCCGTCCCTCCCGGACGGGGCCCGGGGCCTCACCGGGCACGTCCTACGCTGGGTCCAGACCGCGCGTCCCGCGCTGCCCCGTCCGACCCAGGAGCCGCACCGTGTTCAGCCACCCGCCCACCGACCGCCCCGGACCGTCCGAGCCCGTCGTTCCGGGGGATCCCGCCCTGGACGAGCGGTGGCGGGCGGCGACGGCCGGGTGGCGCCCGTCCTCGATCCGCCCGTCCACGATCCGCTCGGGCGACCCCGACCGGACCCGGGCCTGGGTGCGCCACGCCTGGGAGGGCCTCGACGGCCCGGCCGCCGGACCGGAGGACGACGACGCGGTCGGCCGGCGGGTGCGCGACCTCATGACCGTCGCCGCGCTGTTCGTCCTCCAGGAGCGCTTCCTGGCCGTCGCCGCCGGCGAGCCGGTCCCCTCCGAGGCCCCCGACCCCCGCCGGGACGGCGCGCCCCTGGGCGAGGACGAGGTCCTGGCGGTCGTGCGGCAGACGTGGGAGATCGACCCGGCGGAGGAGGGGACGGAGGGGTTCGCGGCGGAGCTCGCCGGATTCCTGCAGGACCACCTGGACGAGCTCGCCGAGGAGGTCCGCGAGCGGCTGGTGGACCGGCGCGGCCCCACCCAGGTGTTCGCCGAGCTGTGGAGCCTCGAGCACGTGGACGAGCTCGAGCCCGCCGCCGAGCAGGACGGGGCGCCGCCGTTCCCGCTCTCCACGGACGACATCGCCTGGATCGTCAGCGGCGTCCCCGGCCCCGAGAAGCACACGGCCTGGGAGTGGCTCACCCGCTGAGCCCGGACCGCCCGTCCGCAGCGGCCGCGGGAGCGCGGCCGAGGAAGTGCGGTCACGGGCGCGCGGCGGTGACGCGGCCCCGGGGCCCCGGAATAAGGGCGCCCGGCCACGGGTTTTATGGATGTATCCACAAAATCCACGACGAGGAGCTCCGCATGACCATCCAGCTCGGCCTCAACACCTTCGGCGACCTCTACCCCGGGCCCGACGGGCGGATGCTCAGCGGGGCGCAGGTGATCCGCAACGTCGTGGCAGAGGCGGAGCTGGCCGACCGGGTGGGCCTGGACTTCTTCGGCATCGGCGAGCACCACCGGGAGGACTTCGCGGTCTCCTCGCCCGAGACCGTCCTGGCGGGCATCGCCACCGTGACCGAGCGGATCCGCCTGGGCTCCGCGGTGACGGTGCTCAGCTCCGACGACCCGGTGCGCGTCTACCAGCGCTTCGCCACCGTGGACGCCCTCTCCTCGGGCCGTGCCGAGGTCATCCTCGGGCGCGGGTCCTTCACGGAGTCCTTCCCCCTGTTCGGGTACCCCCTCGACGAGTACGAGGCCCTGTTCGAGGAGAAGCTGCAGCTGTTCGACCGGCTCCGCACCGAGGGCGTCATCGACTGGGAGGGCCGGCTGCGCGCGCCGATCCGCGGGCTGGAGGTGCACCCGAAGACCGAGTCCGGCGCGCTGCCCGCGTGGATCGCCGTGGGCGGCTCGCCCAACTCGGTGGTGCGCGCCGCCCACTACGGGCTGCCCGTGATCTTCGCGATCATCGGCGGGAGCCCTGCCGCCTTCGCGCCCTTCGCGGACTACTACCGCCAGGCCCTCGAGCACTTCGACCAGGAGCCGCAGCCGGTGGCCTTCCACTCCCCGGGGTACGTGGCGGAGACCGACGAGCAGGCCCGCGAGGAGTTCTTCCCGCACCAGGCCTACACGCACGCCCGGATCGGCAGGGAGCGCGGCTGGGGCCCGCTGACCCGTGCGGAGTTCGACGCGATGTGCGGACCGGAGGGCGCCTACTTCGTGGGCTCGCCCGAGACCGTGGCCCGCAAGATCGTGCGGTCCTCGGCGGCGCTCGGTGCTGCCCGCTTCGACCTCAAGTACGCGGTGGGCACCCTGGACCACACCCGGATGACGCGCAGCATCGAGCTGTTCGGCACCGAGGTGCGCCGTTACGTCGAGGACATGACCGTCGACCTGCCGGCCGGCGTCACCGGCTGAGCTCCCGCCGTCGGCCCCGTGTCCGGTCCGGGCAGGCCCGGACACGGGGGTCTCAGAACCGCACGGTCACCGCGTCGTGGGGCAGGGTCGTCACCACGGTGGTCCCGACCCCCGCCCGGGAGCGGATCGAGAGTTCGGCCCCCGCGGCGTCGGCGATGTCGCGCATGATGCGCAGCCCGAGATGGCCCTCCGGCGACGAGCGGGAGTCGTCGAAACCGGTGCCGTCGTCGCTGACCGTCATCACCGTGGCCCCGTGCTCCACGCCGAGGTGCAGCGTGACCGTGGAGGCGTGCGCGTGCTTCGAGATGTTGGCGAGGGCCTCCCTCGCCACCTTCAGGAACATCCCCTCCTGGTCCGGTGTGAGGAACACGGCGGGATCGACCTGCACACTGGTGTCGACCCCCCGCTGGGCGAGCGGCTCCGCCAGGTTCGCCATGGCCGTCGGCAGGCCGAGGGCCAGCAGGTCGGGCGAGTAGAGGGCCGTGGTGATCCCGCGCAGCGTGCGCAGGCTGCCCTGCAGGATCGACCGGGTCCGGCCGAGCACGCCGCGCTGATCCGGGCCGGCCTGCATCTCCTGGGCCTCCAGGGCGTAGGAGAGTCCCGCGAGGTCCTGGATCACGTCGTCGTGCAGGTCCCGGGCGACCCGGACGCGCTCCAGCTCGGCGGCGTCCACGGCGTGCTGGAGGAGCCGGGCCCGGGCCGCCCGATGGTCCTGGATCCGCCGGGCCAGACCCACCGCCGGACCGAGCTGGGCCAGTTGGAACAGCACCATGGTCAGCAGGATCGCGGGGGCCATGCCCAGGAGCACGGAGCGCTCCTCCTCGCGCACGATCGCGTCGTCGTAGTAGGCCTCGAAGACCAGCTGCTCGCCGCTGGCGGGGACGAATCCGACGTAGACCTCGACCAGCTGGCCGGCGCGGGACTCGTGGGCGTTCTCCGGGGCCTCCTGGTGCTCGATGGTGGCGACCCCCTCGCCCCGGGCGACCAGGTCCGCGTCCCAGGGCGGGGGACCGAAGTTCTGGCCGACGAGGGAGCGCTCGTCGGAGTAGAGGACCGTGCCGTCCGCGTCCCAGATCTTGATGCGGTGGATGGTGCCGTCCTGGAGCCACGGCTGCAGGCGCTGGTCCAGCTGGATCGCGTCGGCCGTCCCGCCCGAGAGGAGGTCCTCGGTGATCAGGGGTGCGACGGCGTAGTCGGTGAGCCTCTGGGTGGTGCGCAGGACGTGGTCCACGGCGTGCTCCTCGGCGACGGCCCGGATCCACCAGGCCGCCGGCACGGCGGTGACCAGCAGGACCACCAGGCCGGCGAGCAGGAACCTCGCGATCGCCGCCCGCACCTCGGAGTGCTGGGACAGGGAGTCCGGGGCGGTGGCCGGCCAGGTCGGGAACAGGGTCTCGACCCCCGGGGCGGTGCGGCCCCCGTGGGGCAGGGTGCGTCTCATCGGCCGTCCGCCAGCAGACCCAGCCTCGACGCCGCCGCGACCGCTTCGAGCTGGGAGTGCGCGCCCAGCTTGGCGAGGATGGCCTTCACGTAGCCCCGGCAGGTGTTCGGCGTGATGCTCAGCAGCTTCGCGTTCTGGCCCACGCTGTGCCCCTGGGCCATGAGCCGCAGCACCTCCATCTCCCGCTGCGTCAGCGCGGGAGCGTTCCCGGCTGGGCCGGTGCGGCGGCCGGCGTGGGCCGCGGTGAGCAACGACGGGTGGACGATCATGGTGCCGCAGCGGGCGTTGCGGATGGTCTGCAGCAAGGTGGCCAGGGAGCCGTCCTTGGGCAGGAAGGCGCAGATGCCCGTGCCCGCCGCGGTCTCCATCAGGTGCTGGGACGGATCGCCGGTCAGCATGACGATCCGTGTTGCCGGTGCCTCGGCGAGGATGCGGGCCGAGGCCATCACGCCGTCGCCGCCGGAGAGGTGGTAATCCATGACCACGACGTCGGGCCGCAGCGCCGCGCACAGCCGGACGCTCGACTCGACGTCGTCGGCCACGCCGACACTGCGCAGATCCGGTTCCTGGCTCAGCGCGCCGGTCAGCAGCTCCGCGAAGGTGGTGTGGTCGTCGACCACCAGGATCGAGGTGCGCGCGGCGTGTCCCCCTGCAATGTCAGCGTCCATCTCGGACCAGCCCCCCGGCGAACCCCCAACTACGTAGCGGTAGTATGCCGATCGCAAATCCTGGGGGGCAAGCTGGTCGATGTACCCACTTCGGTGGTTGACAAGGGGATACGTCCTGGAACACCACCGTGCGCGCGGTCGCATGGCCGGCCTTCTACGCGGCCGTGCTCAGGGAGCGCCCCAGGAACTCCTGGAGCACCGAGGCCGCCTCCTGCCGGGCGAGCGGAGCGCGGGCGCCGGGCATCCAGTCCGGGTCGCCCAGCTGGCCGTGGAGCACCAGCAGGGCCGTCAGGGCCCGGCCGAGCTCGTTGCCGGTCGCTGCCGTGGCCCGCAGCATGCGGGCGTAGGAGGCCTGCAGCGCCGCGGACGGAGCGCACCCCAGTTCGTGGTCCAGGGTCCGCCGGCACTGCTCGTAGGCCTGCAGGCCCTCGACCGGGCGCCCGGAGCCCTCGAGTCCGAGCACCAGCACCGTCCACGCGCGTTCCTGCAGCAGGTCCTCGACGAGGGCCGCCCGTGCGTGCTGCACGGCCTCGCGGTGGCGGCGCAGCTCGAGGGCGCACTCCGCCGCCGAGACGCGGGCCTCGAGCACGCGGGCGGCGTGCAGCTCGCGCTGGAGCTCCGCCCACTCGCAGCGCAGCTCGTTCTCGAGCAGCGGCGCCGACGCCCGCTCGAGCGCCTCGCACCACAGGGCGTAGGCCTCGTCCGGGCGGCGGCGTCGGGCGCGCTCCACCGCCAGCTCGAACCGGCGCACGTCCAGGTCCACGGCCGCGCCGTCCAGGACGTATCCGCCGTTGGCGGTCCGCAGCGGCCCGCTCCGGCCCGCTCCCGGCTGCAGGCCGCGGCGCAGCACGCTGATGTAGCTCTCGAGGTTCTGCAGCGCGGCGGCCGGCCGCCGGTCCCCCCAGAGGAGCTCGATCAGCCGGTCCTTGGACACCGGGGTGCCCAGTTGCAGCAGCAGGATCTCCAGGATCTGCCGCTGCTTGGGGCCGCCCAGCTCCCGCGCGGTCAGTGTGCGCTCCCCCCGGCGCACCTCCAGCGGCCCCAGGACGCGGACGGACAGCCGTACGCCCGGCCCACTCGTTCCTCCACCATCACCTGTTGTTTTCACGGGTCCCCTTCCCGAAAGTGAACTCCAGTGTGTCTGTGCGAAAGGAAAAGGATCAGCCCCGTCTGAGGGGGTGCGGACCCCCAGAACGGGGGGTCCGTGCAGCGGTCGCCGGGTCCCGGGGCCGGTGCTTCCCGCTGCTGCGGGCGCGGTCGCGACTTCTGCGCGTGCGAGCAACGTTTTCCCAAGGTCGGCTTTCCATCGTGCTGACATGACCACTTCAGCCACGCCCACCGCCGCCGGCCCCGCCGGCGAGGTCCGTCCTGCAGGACGGGCCCGCCGGCGCCGGCTGCTCCCGGCGGTGTTCCTGCTGGGACTCGGTGGCATCCTCGGGGGTGCCGCGCTCGCCCAGGAGGAGGTGCCGAGCACCCCGCTGGGAGCGGTGGCCCCGGTGCCCGGGGGGCTCGCGCGCGTCAACGGCGTCCTGCCGGATGTCGACGTGGCCCCCCGTTCGGGGGACGAGAGGACCGAGGACGGGACGCACCGGGTGCGGGTGCTGCTCGAGCTCACCGCGATGGAGCCGGATGGGATTGACTTCCGGGCCGACGACTGGGTGGTGGAGCGCCTCGGCGGCGGCGTGTCCCCGGTCCTGCGGGCGTCCGTCGCGGAGGAGTCGATCCCGCAGGGGGAGGTCCTGCTGACCGAGCTCGTCGTGGAGGTCCCCGACCGGGCGCTGGAGCTGACCCTCGACGGAGCCGGCGACGCCCGCCTGTCCCTGGGCTCCGACCACCACCGCGGGGGCGGTCCCCGGTGACCGCCCCCGCGCTGCCGGCGGCCGGAACGCGCCGCCACCGGGTGTCCCGGGAGTCCGGGACACCGTCCCTGAGCCTGCTCGAAGGAGAAGTCCGATGACCGTCTCGCGAAGAAATGTCCTGCTGCTCGGAGGCCTGGGCGTCCTGGGCGCCGGCTCGCTCATGGTGCCCACGCGGTCCGTGGACGCCAAGTCCGCCAGCCGGCTCGACGAGTCCGAGATGCCCCGGCCCTTCCGGACGGCGTTCGTCCAGGCCCCGGTGCTGCAGCCCCACGCGCGGACGACCGATCCGGCCGACGGGGCGCCGGTGCACCACTACGTGGTCACCGAGCGGGCCGCCGACGCCCAGATCCTGCCCCGCGCCGGGCTCACCACGCCGATCCTGGGCTACAACGGGATCTTCCCCGGCCCCACCATCAGCCTCGACCGGGGGACCAAGGCGGTGCTGCGCGTGCGCAACCAGCTGCCTCCCACGCACGCTCTGGACGGGCACGTCCTGTCCACCTCGACCCACCTGCACGGGTCCGCGTCCCTGCCGCAGTACGACGGCTACGCCAACGACGTCACGAACCCCGGCTTCTACAAGGACTACCACTACCCGAACTTCCAGTCGGCGCGGACGCTCTGGTACCACGACCACGGCGTGCACTACACGGCGCTCAACGCATACTCCGGCCTGGCCGCGCAGTACCACCTGCACGATCCGCTCGAGCGGGGGCTCCTGCCGCAGGGCCGCTACGACGTGGCCCTCACCATCTCCGACGCGATGTTCGCGGAGGACGGCTCGCTCGGCTACGACGACAACAGCCACTCGGGCCTGTGGGGCGACGTCGTCCTCGTCAACGGGCGGCCGTGGCCGGTCATGAAGGTGCAGAAGCGGGTCTACCGCTTCCGGGTGCTCAACGCCTGCATCTCCCGGTCGCTGCGGCCCACGCTGAGCACGGGCGACCCGATCGCCGTCGTCGGCACGGACGGCGGCCTGGTGCCGGGCACCCAGTTCGTGAACAACTACCGCCACGCCGGGGCGGAGCGCTACGAGCTGCTCATCGACTTCCGCAAGTACCGCACCGGGCAGCGGATCGAGCTGCGCAACCTCTCCAACGACAACAACGTGGACTACGACTACACCCACCAGATCATGGCGTTCGACGTCGTCGACGAACCCGTGGACACCTCCGACCCGACCTGGAACCGGATCCCCGCGCAGCCGGCACCCGGCAACGAGGTGATGGCCCTGACGGCCGGCCAGTCGACGCGGACCCGGCACTTCGAGCTGGACCGCACCAACGGGCTGTGGACCATCAACGGCGTCATCTGGCAGGACGTCATCGCCAGCGGCTACCAGAAGGTGGCCGCGCAGGTGGACGTCGACGCCGTCGAGATCTGGGAGTTCGAGAACAACTCGGGCGGCTGGTACCACCCCCTCCACATCCACCTCGTCGACTTCCAGATCCTCAGCCGCAACGGCAGGTCCTCGTTCACCTACGAGCGCGGGCCCAAGGACGTCGTCTACGTGGGGGAGGGGGAGACCGTCCGGCTGCTCATGAAGTTCGGTCCGCACCAGGGCCGGTACATGATCCACTGCCACAACCTCTCCCACGAGGACCACGACATGATGGTCCAGTTCCGGGTGGGCCTCCAGGAGGGGGAGCCCGACCCCTGGGACCCGATGACGGCGGCACCGGCGAAGTGGGACGACGGATCGGACCTCACCCCCGCCCCGAGCCCGACACCTGCGCTCTCCCCGAGCCCGACGCCGAGTTCGTCGCCGAGCCCGACGCCGACGGCCACCCCCGCCCCGACGCCCTCCCCGAGCCCCTCGCCCACCAGGACCAAGGGCAGAGGATCCGGCGGAGGGGGGCAGAAGCCCCGGTGAGCGCCCCGGCCGCCGGGCCGTCCCGACGACTCCTGGCCGGGCGGGCAGGGACCGCCGCGGGGCTGCTGGCCGTCGCGTCGGTCGTCGCCCTCCGGATGTGGGCGGTCGAGCCCCTCGCCGTCGGCTCCGACAGCATGGAGCCGACCCTGCCGGAGGGCGGCCTGGTACTGCTCCTGAAGAGCGGCTCCCCGGAGGAGCGGGCCGTGCCGGGGTCCCTGGTGGTCTTCGCGGATCCCTGGGACGGGCACAGCACCGTCAAACGGGTCGTGGCCGCCGCGGGGCAGACCGTGGCCATCGAGGACTCCGTCCTGGTGGTCGACGGCGCACCCGTCCCCGAGCCGTTCGTCGACCACGGCCGGATCGACGGCACCTGGTTCGGCCCCGTCACCGTCCCACCGGAGCACGTCTTCGTCCTGGGCGACAACCGCTCCCCGTCCGTGGACTCCCGCGACTACGGCAGCGTCCCCCTCTCCGTCGTCGAGGCCACGGTCCTGCTGCCCCGGGGGCCGTGACGCACCCGAGCTCCCTCGGGTGCGCGGTCCAAGGCTTTTCCAACTGCCCTCGTCTTCACTGGCATCCACCGATGCGAATACCGGGCCCGTCGTGGCGGGCCGTGCCGGAAGGAACCACCATGAACCCCCTGGACACCGCGAACACCCCGGCCGTCATGACGAGCGCCCCCGGTCTCTCGCGCCGGGGCGTCCTCGCCGGGCTGGCCGCCGGGCTCGTCGCCCTGCCGGCCGTGGACGCGCCGGCCCACGCGGCGCCGCGCAAGCCGGCCTCTGCCGGCGCGGTCCTCTCGGGTGGGGGCGGCCACGGGGCGGCCCACCTGCGGGGGGTCGACGTCGCGGTGACGGCCGGGCGGCGGACCGAGGGGCGTTTCGGCGTGATGTTCCCGAAGCTGTCCGGCTTCGCGCCCGACGACGCCCTGCTGGAGCACCTCGCCCACCGGATGATCGACCGGACCCCGCCGCTGAGCGACGTGTCCCTGAGCAACGACGGCTTCGACAACCCGGACATGCCCGCGGGCTTCGCCTACCTGGGCCAGTTCATCGACCACGACATGACCCTCGACCTGACCGCGCTGCCGGAGCAGCAGGTCGACCCGAAGGGCCTGACCAACTTCGACACGCCTTTCTTCGACCTCGGCTCCGTCTACGGGCGGGGGCCGGCGGCCGACCCGCAGCTCTACGACCCGGCGGACCCGCGGAGGATGCGCATCGGGGCGACCCCGGACGGCCTGGCGGATCTGCCGCGGCACGCGGACGGGACGGCCGTCATCGGTGACCACCGCAACGACGAGAACCTCATCGTCTGCCAGCTGCACCTCGCCTTCCTGCAGCTGCACAACCGGTTCGTGGACTCCGGGGCGTCGTTCGAGGAGGCCAGGCGGCTGACCCGCTGGCACTTCCAGTGGCTGATCGTGCACGACTTCCTGCCCCACGTGGTGGGCCGGCCTCTGGTCGAGAGCATGCTGGGGACCGACGGGCGGGGCGCCGTGACCGTGGACCGGCGGTTCTACAAGCCGGGGAACCCCGGCCGGCCGATGATGCCCATCGAGTACTCCGTGGGCGCCTACCGGTTCGGGCACAGCATGGTCCGGGCCGAGTACGAGATGCACGACGAGGTCACCATGCCGTTCTTCGGGCTCCCGGGCCACGACCTCCGCGGTGCGCGGCCGATCCCCTCGACCGCCCGGGCCGACTGGAACTACTTCTTCGAGATCCCCGGCATGAGCGCCCCGGACGACCGCAACATGACCCGGCTCATCGACACGAAGCTCGCGCTGCCGCTGGCCGAGCTTCCGCCGACCGTGGTCAAGCACGCCGACGGGGCGATCCTCAACCTGGCCCAGCGCAACCTGCTGCGCGGCAAGCGGCTCGGCCTGCCGGCCGGTCAGGACGTCGCCAGGGCCATGGGCGTCACACCGATCCCGAACGACCGGCTGGGCCTGACGGAACGGGGCTGGAACGGCAGGGCCCCGCTGTGGTTCTACGTGCTGAAGGAGGCGGAGCTGACGGGTGGCCGCACGCTCGGTCCCGTGGGAGGACGGATCGTCGCCGAGGTGATCCTCGGCATCCTCTCCCTGGACCGTTCCTCGTTCCTCAACGCCGCCACGCCCTGGACACCGGCGACGACCCCTTTCGCCTGCGGCGACCTCCTCCGGATGGCCGGGGTCGTCCGGGAGGGGCTCGCCCCGGAGGAGGACGAGCTCCCCGAGGACGGGGCGCCCGAGAAGGGGGCGCCCGAGGAGGAGGCGCCGGAGGGTGAGGTGCCGAAGGGTGAGGTGCCGGACCCAGCGCTCCCCGAGGGCTCCTGAGCGACCCGCTCCGGAGCGAGCTGCCTCCGGCCGGCCCGCCGCTGAGTACACGGATGCGTGTACCGTGGGAGCATGACCTCGGTGACCCTCACCCACGCCGCCGCCCTGACCCGGCTGGGCCACGCCCTGTCCGAGGGCGTCCGCACCCGGATCCTGCTGAGCCTGCGGGAGGCCCCGGCCCGTCCCTCGGACCTGGCCGGGGCCCTGGGCGTGTCGAAGCAGGTGGTCTCCAACCAGCTCGCGTGTCTGCGCGGCTGCGGCCTCGTCGAGGCCACCCGGGAGGGACGCAGCACCTGGTACCGGCTGGCCGACCCCCGCCTGGGCGGCGCCCTCGGGGACCTGCTGGACCTGGTGGTCACCGTGGACCCCGTCTGCTGCTCACCGGAAGGCTGCACCTGCGCATGAGCTCGACCTCTCTCGGGCCCGAGCCCGTCACGGCGGCCCGGCGGGCGATCCTGCACCGGAGGGTGCGGTGGATCGTGGCCGGCACCATCACCTACAACGTCCTCGAGGCGATCATCGCGCTCACCGCCGGCGCCGTGGCGTCCTCCTCGGCGCTGATCGGCTTCGGCCTGGACTCCGTCGTCGAGGTGCTGTCCGCGGCCGCGGTGGCCTGGCAGTTCGCCGCTCCCGACCCGCACCGCCGGGAGCGGGCGACCATGCGGGTGATCGCGTTCTCGTTCTTCGGACTCGCCGCCTTCGTCACCGTCGACGCCCTGCGCGCCCTGCTCGGCGCGGCCGAGCCGGAGCACTCCCCGGTCGGGATCGGGCTGGCGGCGGTGAGCCTGGTGGTCATGCCGCTGCTCTCCTGGTTCGAGCGCCGCACCGGCCGGGAACTGGGCTCCGCCTCCGCGGTGGCCGACTCCAAGCAGACCCTGCTGTGCACGTACCTCTCGGCCGTGCTGCTGGTGGGCCTGGTCCTCAACAGCACGATGGGCTGGAGCTGGGCCGACCCGGTGGCCGCGCTGGTGATCGCCGCCGTGGCGGTGCGGGAGGGTCTGGAGGCCTGGCGGGGCGACGCCTGCTGCACCCCCGTCGCGGTGCTCACCGCCGCCGACGACGCCCAGGACGGTGCGCACTGCGGTGGCTGCGGCCCCGGCTGCTCCTGCTGCGACCACTGACCCCGCCGCCCCTGACCCCCTGATCCCGCCGCTGTCCCGGCGGTCTCGCCGACCGCCGCCGGTCCCGCCGAGCACCCGGCGCGCCGCAGGCAGGGCGGGGGATGGCCTGGGGCCGCGGGGCGCCCTGGGAACGCACAGGGGCCGGCCCGTGCGCCGAGGGGGTCGGGGCACGGGCCGGCTGGAGGGAGTGCTGTCTCAGACGCTCATCCGGTGCCCACCACCCCCCTCGCCTCTCCGCCGCGCGTGGACTGCACGAGCACGGCCGAGATCTGCCGGCCCGGGCCGGGCTTGGCCCGATACTCCCAGTTGCCGAGCGAGTCCACCGGCGCGGAGCCGATCTTGACGGGCGCGCCCGAGGTCGTGTCGTAGACGTTCACCGACGTGGCCGGGTTCAGCAGGGACGGCGCGCCGGGGACGAGCGCCGTGCCGCTGATCCGCAGCTCCTTGCCGACCCGGTGCCGGGAGGCCGCCGCGACGGTCACCACGTCGTCGCTCTTCAGGGTGATCGTGGCGGGGGTGCTCGAGGCCCCGGCCGCGTCGGTGACCACCAGCTGCAGGACCGGGTCCTCGTCCGGGGCCGCCGGGGCCGTGGCCGAGACCGCGGTGAAGAACGGCACCACGACCTTGGGCCGGGCCACGGTCCGGTCGCTGAACCTCACCTCGGGCCCGCTCAGCTGCGACCACTCGTAGCCGACCGCGTTCGTGGACCCGCTGCCGTCCAGCTCCGTGGCCGTCCCGCGGGCGACCGAGCCCGGCAGGGCCGCGACGGCCGCGGTGGCCGCCGGCTGCTCGACGTCGGGGTTGTCCGGGGTGCTGCCGTCCGTGACGGGACCGGGGTCCGGTGCGGGCTCGATCGGATCCTCCCCGACCGGGGAGGCCTCCCCGCCGGTCACCACCACGGGCACGGTGGTCCTGCTCGTCCCGGAGGTGGAGACCGTGGCCTCGACCGGGGGAGCGGCCGTGGCGAACGAGCCCCTGAAGACGTTCGCGGTGCCGGTGGCCTCGAGCGCGCCGAAGCCGGCGACCTCCGGGGCGGTCCCGGAGGAGGACGTCGCCTCGACGGTCAGGGCGGTGCCGTCGTAGGTCGCGGCCGTGGCGACCGAGACGTCGGTGACGGCGACCTCGGCGCTGCTCACGGGATTGTCGCCGAGGTTCCGGACCGTCACGCTCGCCGGTGCGGCGCCCGTGTACGCGATCCGGGCGTAGGCGCGCTCCGAGTCGCCCTCGTCCTTCTCCATGGGCGTGGTGCTGAAGACGCCGTCCTGGCCGACGACCTCGAGCTGGTCCCCGCGGCTGGTGGCGAAGACGTCGATGTGGCCTCCGCCGGCGACGGCCCGGTCGGCCTGGACCCCCGTGTTGGTGGAGAGCTTGCCCATCACGGAGAACTGGTCGTTGCGGGCGGTGGCGCCGTCCGCGGTCGTCACCTCGAAGAAGTTCGTGCCGAGCGGGCTGCCGGTCACCGTGTGCGCCACGTCGGGGTTCCCGAGGTAGCCCTCGGGCGCCCCGCTGTCCCACTGCAGGAACGGCCCGATGTCCCCCTTGAGCGGCGTCCGGAAGTTGCCGACGGCTGGAGAGACGTCCTCCACCAGGCGTCCGCGGCCGCGCTCGTCGGTGTCGACCGTGACCGTGCCGTAGGGGTGCGTGAACGTCAGGGTGGTGTTGGGCGCGGCGCCGTCCACGTCGACGCGCTGGCGGGCGAAGACGACCTGGTCCCCGGCGATCGGGTTCTCGTTGGCGAAGGCCGCCTCCAGGGCGAGGGTGAGGACCGCGTCCCCGCCGCCGGGCACGGCGACGTCGGACCCGGCGAGCATGTAGAAGGCCTCGCCGGGGAAGTTGTCCGGGAAGGAGATGGGCCTCAGTGGGTCCGGGACGTCCCCGGGCGGGAAGGCGCACAGCGGGTTGTCGGCCTCCAGGCACAGCTCCGTGCGGACCTTGCTGCTGTCCTCGTACCAGGCGGGGAACCCGTGCTCGGTGTTCACGGGCCCCACGGCGGTCAGCCCGCCCGGGTTGCGCTGGACGACCTCGGTGGCGGCGACCGACGCGCTGACGCCGGTGGCACCGAGCAGGAGCGCGGCCGCCGCGGCGACCGTGCGCCGGCCGCGGGGGTGCTGTGGCGGGTCCCGCAGCAGTTCGCGGGGACCGGTGGAGGTGCTCATGATGTCTCCTCGAGTAGCGACAGTGCTGATAGCGCGAATATGCGAAGTCACACTTGAGAAAACCCTGTGGCACCGTGCCGCGGCGCGGTGCTGCCACGGTGGGGAGGGACCCGGCCCCGACGCGCGACGTCACACCGGGGCCGGAGGAGGTTCTGCCGTGCTCAGCCCCGCAGCCGGGCCACGGCGTCCTCCTGGCCGAGGAGGTCCTGGCGCATCTCCTCCTCGAGGAAGGCCAGCAGCGCGCGGGACAGGTCCGTGTTCTCGGAGGCCACGGCGTCCCGGGCCACGGCGCCCCGGAAGTCGTGGGCGAACGCGTCGATCGCGGTCTGGGACACGCAGCTGTGCGTGGAGATCCCGCACAGCACCACGTCGGTGGCGCCCAGGTTGCGCAGCCGGGCCGCGAGGTCGGTGCCGAAGAACGCGCTGTCCCGGGTCTTGACCAGGCCCGTGCCGCCCTCGGTGTCGAGGCCGGCCACGTACGCGGACTGCTCCGTGCCGGGGAACGCGAAGCCCTGCCCGTCGTCGTGCATGTTGACGGTCCACGTGGAGCGGTCCCGCTCGTGCTGAGTGCGGATCAGCACGATCGGGCAGTCGCCGTCGCGGGCCGCCCGGATCAGCTCGTTGACCTTCTCCGTCACGGACTCCCGCTGCTCCTCGAGCTCGGGGAAGTCGAAGTACGAGTTCTGCATGTCGATGACGAGCAGGGCGGTGCGGCCCTGCGCCGGGTGCTGGGTCATGGCGTCCTCTCCGATGAGGGAGATCCCGAGGGAGCTCCCGTGGGCAACGGGTCCGATCAGCAAACTTACTACCCATGGGCCGACGGCTCCACCTGGTCGCGGGAGCCGTCAGCGCAGCGCCGCGCGGACCTCGGGCCGGCTCGCGACGACCAGCCACAGGACGTTGACCGCCACCAGGGCAATGGTGCTCAGCCCGGGCAGCAGGTGCCCGCCGAGGAGGTACACGGCCAGGTCGAACACGTCGCCCAGCACGGCCAGGGAGCAGAAGACGATGCCGAGGACCCACCCCCACTGCATCTGCTCGCGCAGGGGGAACCACACGAGCGCGTAGAGCGCCGCCGTCAGCACTACGCCGAACAGCATCACGGCCGCGGCCAGCCCGCCCCCGGGGAGGCCCGGGACCCGGACCACGTCCTCCAGGCCGGGCAGCGTGCTGGGCCCCACGGCCGTCTCCACGAGGCTGTTCGCCACGCTCACCGCGAGGGACAGCAGGGTGAGCCGCAGCAGCAGCCGCAGCTGGGCGGTCATCGGGGGCCGGGGCGGCACCATCATGGGGCCCGGTCCGCCGGGGACCTGCGGGGGCTGCCCGTCGCCCGGACGGTGCGGGCCACCGGGACCGTGCGGGGTCTGGCTCATGGGCGGTGCCTCCTGGTGCGTGCGAGGTGTGCTCACCGCCGAACCTACCGCCCCCGGGGTCCGCCCGGCACGGGTTTCCCCGGGGGCGTTCTGCGAGGGCGTCCAGCGGGGCCTCTGGCGAGAACGGTCCCGTGCGACGTGGATCACCCGGGGTAGGCTGGCACGGTAGGCACCGACGGCGCGACCGCTCGTCGGTCGTGCGCGCAACCGTGACGACCGACCAGCCAGGAGCAGCCGCGACATGACGACTCAGCACGACCGCCCCGCCGCCCCCGACCGCCGTCCGGCCGGGGGGATCGACGCACCGCTGCGTGCGGACGTCCGCCGCATCACGACCCTGCTGGGGGAGACCCTGGCGCGCCAGCGCGGCGAGGAGCTGCTGGAGCTGGTCGAGGAGGTCCGCGGTCTCACCAAGGACGCGAAGGCCTCCGGGGCCGACGACGCCGCGGCCCAGGTCCGCGACCTGCTCGGCTCCCTCCCCCTCGACCGGGCGACGGACCTCGTGCGGGCCTTCGCCCACTACTTCCACCTGGCCAACGCCGCCGAGCAGGTGCACCGCGTGCGCGTGCTCGGCCGCCGTCCGGAGGACGAGGGATGGCTCGCCGCGGCCGTCACCGACGTCGCCGCCGAGGCCGGTACCGACGCCCTGCGGGAGGCGGTGGGCAGCCTGGACGTCCGGCCCGTGTTCACCGCGCACCCCACCGAGGCCTCCCGGCGCTCCGTGCTGACCAAGATCCGGCACCTCTCCGACATCCTGGCCCGCGAGACCCCCGAGGGCTCCGCCGCGCGCCGCAGCCAGGACCGGCGTCTCGCCGAGCTGATCGAGCTCCTGTGGCAGACCGACGAGCTGCGCCAGAACCGCCCCACCCCGCTCGACGAGGCCCGCAACGCCCTGTACTACCTGCGGGAGGTCCTCGTCGACACCATGCCCGTGCTGCTCGCGGACCTCGAGGACCAGCTGTCACAGCACGACGTGCACCTGCCGGCCGGCCCGCCGCCCCTGCGCTTCGGGTCCTGGATCGGCGGTGACCGGGACGGCAACCCCAACGTGACCCCGGAGATGACCCGCAGGGTCCTCCAGCTGCAGGGGCAGGCGGCCGTCGACATCGCCCTGAGCTTCCTGGACCTGCTGGTCTCCCGGCTGTCCCCCTCCACCGCCATCGTCGAGGTCGACCCCGAGCTCCGGGAGTCCGTGGAGCAGGACGTGGCCCACCTGCCCGGCCTGGACCCGAGGGTGCTGGAGCTCAACGCGCAGGAGCCCTACCGGCTCAAGCTCACCTGCATCAAGGCCAAGCTGATCAACACCCGCCGCCGGTTCGCGGAGGAGACCGTCCACGAGCCGGGCAGGGACTACCGGACCACGGCCGAGCTCGTGGCCGACCTCGACGTGGTGGCCCGCTCGCTGCGCCACAACGCGGGCGCGCTCGCCGCCGACGGCGCCCTCGCCGCGGCGACCCGGACCATCGCGGGCTTCGGCCTGGGCCTGGCCACCCTCGACGTCCGCGAGCACGCCGACGCCCACCACGAGGCCGTGGGGCAGCTGCTGGACCGGCTGGGGGAGCTCGAGCAGCCCTACGCGGACATGGACCGCGCCGCGCGCGCCGCGGCGCTCTCCGGGGAGCTCGCCGGCCGCCGGCCCCTCGCCCCGCCAGGGCTCGCCACGGGTGCCGTGCACCTCGACGGTGACGCGGACCGGACCTTCGCCGTCTTCCGGGAGATCGCCCGGGCCCAGGAGACCTACGGCGAGGAGATCGTCGAGACCTACATCGTGTCCATGACCCGCGACGCGGACGACATTCTCGCCCCCGTGATCCTGGCCCGCGAGGCCGGGCTGGTGGACCTCACGGGCGAGCAGGACCGCGCCACCCTCGGCTTCGCGCCGCTGCTGGAGACCGTCCAGGAGCTGCGCCGCTCCGCTGAGGTCATCGACGAGCTGCTCTCCGACCCCGCCTACCGGCGGGTGGTCGCCGCCCGCGGGGACATCCAGGAGGTCATGCTCGGCTACTCCGACTCCAACAAGGAGTCCGGGGTGATGACCAGCCGGTGGGAGATCCACCGGACGGAGCGGCGGCTGCGCGACGTCGCCGCCCGGCACGGGGTGCGGCTGCGGCTCTTCCACGGCCGCGGCGGGTCCGTGGGCCGCGGCGGCGGGCCCACCCACGACGCCATCCTGGCCCAGCCCAGCGGCGTCCTGGCCGGCGAGATCAAGTTCACCGAGCAGGGCGAGGTGATCAGCGACAAGTTCTCCCTGCCCGCGCTGGCCCGCGAGAACCTGGAGCTGTCCCTGGCCGCCGTGCTGCGCGCCACCGCGCTGCACCAGGACCCGCGCTCCACCGAGGAGGAGCTCACCCGGTGGGGCGAGGTCATGGACGTGGTCAGCGACGCCGCCTTCGCCGCCTACCAGGGCCTCGTCGAGGACCCCGACCTGCCGGAGTACTTCCTCTCCGCCACCCCGGTGGAGCAGCTCGGCGCGCTGAACATCGGCTCCCGCCCGGCCAAGCGCCCGTCGTCGGACAAGGGCCTGTCCGGGCTGCGGGCCATTCCGTGGGTCTTCGGCTGGACGCAGTCCCGCCAGATCGTGCCGGGCTGGTTCGGCGTGGGCTCGGGCCTGCGCGCCGCCCGCGAGGCGGGGCTCGAGGAGGACCTTCGGACCATGCTGGAGCGCTGGCACTTCTTCCGCTCCGTGATCTCCAACGTGGAGATGACCGTGGCCAAGACCGACCTGGAGATCGCCGCCCACTACGTCCGGGCGCTCGTGCCCGAGCGGCTCCAGCACGTGTTCGAGGCGATCCGCCGCGAGTACGAGCTCACCCTCGACGAGCTGGCCCGGCTCACCGGGCAGCAGGAGCTGCTGGACGGCAACCCCACCCTGAAGCAGACCCTCGAGGTGCGGGACCAGTACCTCGACCCCATCTCCTACCTGCAGGTCGAGCTGCTGCGCCGGATCCGGGAGCAGGACGCCGGGGGCCAGGAGGTCGACGAAGGACTGCAGCGGGCCCTGCTCATCACCATCAACGGCGTGGCCGCCGGTCTGCGCAACACCGGCTGATCGCCCCGGCCGGGCCGCGGGGGCCGGCCCGCGCGGCCCGCCCCCGCGTCCGGGGCGCCGTTTCTCGCCGGAGGCAGGCAGGAGCGGCGGAGCGGATGGCGGTGTGCAGGGCCTGCTCGTCGAGGGAGCCCGGGTTGGCGGTGGCCTCGTCGAGCAGCAGCAGCGGAGTGTCCGCGAACACCACGCCCAGGACGCTCGAGCCGATCCCGGCGACGAGCACCGGCCGTGGCTTCCACGGTCCGGGGTTCAGTCGCCGACGGCGTTGCGGCCGCGACGGACGATCAGGGGGTCGGCCGGGTGGACCACCTCCGGGTCCTTGTCCTCGTAGTCGAACTGGTCCAGGAAGAACCGCAGGGCGTTGATCCTCGCGCGCTTCTTGTCGTTGGACTTCACCGTGATCCACGGGGCGTGGTCGGTGTCGGTGCGCAGGAACATCTCCTCCTTCGCGTCCGTGTAGTCCTCCCACCGGTCCAGGGAGGCCAGGTCCTGCGGGGAGAGCTTCCAGCGCCGCACGGGGTCGATCTGGCGGATCGCGAACCGGGTGCGCTGCTCCTGCTGGGTGACGGAGAACCAGAACTTGGTCAGGTGGATGCCGGAGTCCACGAGCATCTTCTCGAAGACCGGGGCCTGGTCCATGAACCTGGCGTAGTCCTGCGGGGTGCAGAAGCCCATCACGGGTTCCACGACGGCGCGGTTGTACCAGGAGCGGTCGAAGAGCACCATCTCCCCGGTGGTGGGCAGATGACGGACGTAGCGTTGGAAGTACCACTGCCCGGCCTCGCGGTCCGAGGGCTTGGTCAGGGCCACGACCCGGGCCGCGCGCGGGTTGAGGTACTCGGTGAAGCGCTTGATGGTCCCGCCCTTGCCGGCGGCGTCCCGGCCCTCGAACACGATGACGTGCTGGAGGTCGTGATCCTGGCCCCAGTACTGGAACTTCAGCAGCTCGATCTGCAGCTTGTACTTCTCGAGCTCGTACTCCTCCCGGGTCATCAGCTCGTCGTAGGGGTGGTCCTCCCGCCAGGTCTCCACGGCCGAGCCACCGGGATCGACGAGCTCGGGGTCCTCCTCGTGCCCGTGGGGCACGGTGTAGCCCATCTGCGTGAGGTGGTCGATGAACTCCCGCAGGTTCTCCCGCACCGCCCACTGGTCGGCGGGCATCCACTGCCGTTTTCCGTCGGGCATCAGCCGTTCCTCTCCGGTCAGGGTCTCTTCAGCGCAGTGTAGGCGGGGCCGTCCTGACCTGCTCGGACGGCGGCCGCATGACCAGCCGGTGAACAGCGGGACGGCCGCCCGGCCGTTGCGCGCTCCGGAGGCGGGCCCGGGGGAGCGCGCAGCGGGCGCTCCTGCCCGGGACCGCCCGCGCGAGTGCCTACCGGCCGTCGTCCGCGGCGTCATCGACGCCGACGCTGACGTCGTGGCCGACGGCGGTTCCGTGCTCCACCGTCCGCGAGACCGTGCAGTACTTGTCGTGGGAGAGGGTGACGAGGCGTTCGACCATTCCGGCGGCCTTGCGGCCGGCCGCGTCGTCGGGGAACGAGAGGTGGAAGGAGAGGTGCAGGTCCTCCAGGCGGTTCGCGCCGTTCTCCTCGACGATCTTCTGCCCTGTGGCCTCGACCCGGAACGTCGAGGGCTCCGCGCTGCGGGAGGTCGCGGTGTCCACGTCGATGGCCGAGCACCCGGCGATGGCGGCCAGCAGGAGATCCACGGGGGACATGAGGTCCTCGCCGCGGCCGAAGGTGACCTCCGCCCCTGCCGGGTTGCGGGCGGTGTAGTGGCCGGTGGCGGTGCGGGTCAGCTCGACGGAACGCGGCGTGGGGTCCTTGATTTCGCTCATGAGCCCATGATGCCAACCCCGCCCCCCGCGGGCGGGCGGATCCGGGAGGAAGTCTCGCTGCGTGCCGGCTGCGCCGGCGAGCGAGCGGAGGGACAGGGCGGTCAGCCGGCCCGTGCCGACGACGACGGGCGGACGCCGGCGGCGTCCGCCGGTCGGAGCTGCGTCTCGTGGCACGGCCGAGGCGTCCGCCGGGCGGGGCCGCTCCACCTCCGCTGTCCGTCCGGCTCGGTTCCGGACATCCGTGGCGGAATAGGCACTGGGGTTCCGCCGTTGATGATGGGACTTCAGTGTCCAGCGTTCAGGAGGCCGGCTTGTCCCCGTCACGACCGGCGCGCGACGGCAACGATCCCCAGGAGCCCGAGCAGACCCGGTTGGATGCCGAGCTCCAGGCGCTGATCAGCGACTACCAGGAACTGCACAAGGACGACGCGCGACTGCGTCGCATCGAGCGCATCGTCCACACCGGTCCCGGAGTCTCCGACGAGGAGTCCGGGGACCGTGCCGGCGGGATCCGCGAGGAGCAGATCGCCCCCGAGCTGAAGGCCCAGGACGTCCGGCGGGTCGCCGCCGGACTGCTGCACACCCCGGCGGACATGAGGGCCTATGCGGCTCGTTTCGTCCAGCGCAGCACCGAGCGGGATCCGGCGGGGAGGGACCTGGACCGGCAGGCGCACGCGCTGGATGCGGCGGGCCGGCACTGGCTGCTGATGATCGGCCAGAACCGGGACCACGGGCTGGTCGCCTGCCGCTTCGTCCGGGAGAAGGGCATCCCGCACGCCCGGGTGGTGTCCTTCACGGCCGAACGCCTGAGGCTGCCGATCCTGGTCGTGGAACTCGGCCTGGACGAGGACGGACCCACGGCGGAGTGGTGATCCTCGCCGCGTGCGGCACGGCTTCGATCCGGCGGGAGCGGGCGCGGCACCGTCCCGCAGCCCCTGCCCGCGGTGGCGGGAGCCGCGGTGGCCGGTCGACATGGAGCGGTCGCAGGTCACGGGGCGACGACGATCGTCCTGCTCGAACACGGTGCCCGAGGACTAGACTCGGTCTCCACACCGGGTGTGACTGCGTGGTCCTCCGGTGCTGCCGGTCAGCAAGTGCCCAGACCCGATCCCGGTCGGCTACGACTGCGGGGGCCGGCACGCAGCGTCGATCTCCGCCCGGGACGCCGAAACCCCAGGAGAATCCGATGGCCTCCGAGACCTTCAACGAGCTGCTCACCCGGCAGGTCGGCAACGAGTTCGCCGCCTCCCACCAGTACATCGCCGTGGCGGTCTGGTTCGACAGCCAGGACCTTCCCCAGCTGGCCCGGCACTTCTACCGGCAGTCCCTGGAAGAGCGCAACCACGCCATGATGATCGTCCAGTACATCCTGGACCGGGACCTCCCCCTGACCATCCCCGGGGTCGGGGAGGTGCGCAACGACTTCGCCGATGTCATCGAGCCCCTGGCCCTGGCCCTGGCCCAGGAGCAGGAGGTCACCGAGCAGATCAAGGCGCTGTTCGCCGCCGCCCGGGCCGAGGGCGACCCGCTGGGGGAGCAGTTCATGCTCTGGTTCCTCCACGAGCAGGTGGAAGAGGTCGCCTCGATGACGACGCTGGTGAACATCGCGCGCCGTGCCGACAACCTCTTCGACATCGAGAACTACCTGGCCCGCGAGCGCGTCGGTGACGGTGGGCATGGCGGAGGCCGGAGGTCCGGGACTCCGGAGGCCGCCGGCGGCACCGTCTGACCCGGCCGGTCGGGCAGGGGCCCGTGGCGAAGGCGTGGGCGGTCTCCGCGATGCCGGCCACGGTGGCCGGACCCGCCTCGTCGCGGGGGCCGGGCACCAGCACCGTGCCGGGCTCAGCCGCCCCCCGGCCGGCGGGCGGGCGATGACTGGGGGCCGCGGCGGTCCAGCAACGCCAGCCGCTCCCGGATCCAGCCACCCAGCTCGTCGAGGGTGGTCGCGGTGATGCCGTGCCCGCCGGGGTCCCGGCGGGCGTGGGCCGGGGCCCCGGAGGGCCCGAGCAGGTACTCCCAGGTGCGGTCGAGCAGGTCGCGGGGGATGACGGTGTCGCCCTCGCCCTGGGCCACGAACACCGGGGTGCCGGTCAACCGGGCCGGATCGGTGGGAATCCCGGCGTCGAAGGGCAGGGTGCCGTAGAGGATCGCCGCGCCGGCGAAACGGGACGGGTCGGTCAGCAGCAGTGCTCCGGCGAAGGCGGCGCCGCCGCTGAAGCCCACCAGCACCACGGGGCGTCCGGCCGGGGCGGTCTCGTCGAGCCAGGCGCGGAACCAGGCCGTGGTGGCCACCAGGGACTCGGCCACGGGCCGGCCGATGCCGCGGTTGGCGAACCAGGCATAGCCTCCGCCCTCGGCGATGGGGGCGCGCACCGCGGCGTAGGCCGGGCCGGTGGGCAGCTGGGAGGCCAGGGACAGGATCTCGCGTTCGTGGGAACCCCGCCCGTGCAGCAGCACCACGAGCGGGGCGCTCGGGTCGCTGGAGCCGGCGGTGGCCACCACGGGGGTGGGGAACGTCATGGTGTTCACGCTTCCTCCGCCGGGGTCCGGGGGTTCTCCTGAGCCAGGGCGCCGGCGGTGCGGACTCCGGACCAGCGGCCCAGCTCGGCCTGCAAGTCCAAGGCCTCGACCGGGGCCTCGTGCTCGTAGCGGCCCCAGTCGGCACGGGGCAGCATCCACATGATCTCGAACTCGTTGCCGTCCGGGTCGACACCGTAGAGACTCTTGGTCGCGCCGTGGCTGGACTCCCCGGTGCAGGCCCCGGCGGCCACCAGATCCTGCCGGGCGGCCGACAGCTCCTCGATGGTGTCCACCTGCCAGGCCAGGTGGTACAGCCCGACGCTCCCGCGCCGCCTGGGCGGGGCGTCCGGGCCGAGTCCGAAGAGTCCCAGGTCGTGGTGGTTGCCCCCGCGGGGCAGGCGCAGGAATGCCGCGTCGGCACGCGGCTCCCGGGTGACGACGGTCATGCCGAACACCTCGGTGTAGAACCGCAGGGCGCGGTCCAGATCGGTGACGAAGAGCACCGCGTGGTTGAGTCGCACCGGATCGATGGGCATCGGAGTCCTCCAGGTGTGTCGTGCCGGGCAGGGGTCTGGGCGGGTCGACGGGGTGCCGCTCCGGCACGACGTCGTCGTGTTCTCTGTCTCTGCTGTCGACCCGCGGAAGCGGGCTCCGTTCAGGCGACGGCGGTGGAGAGGGCCTCGCCCAGGCTGCCGGCGCCGATGATGCGTGCCCTGAGAGTGCTCCTGGATCGAACGAAAGTGCTTGAAGTAACAAGTAAAACGGTACGACAGGAAACTTGAAGCGTCAAGTAAATTTCGGAATCAGCGCGGGTGTGGTCCTTCCCCTCGCCGGCGGGCCCGGCCCTGCGGCAGTGCGGGTCCGCGTCGGGGTGGGAGGACAGGGACGGCGTGCGTCCGCCCCGGGTGCGCCCGTGCGGGAATAATCCCGCACGAGGGTCACTTGCAGGTAGTAGTTCAAATTTGAAGAAACTGGGCGGGCCGTCCGGCCGGACGCCGCCGCGGAGCAGGAGGACGACATGCAGTTCGGCATCTTCACCATCGGGGACGTCACCGAGGACCCCACCACGGGACGCACCCCCACCGAGCACGAGCGGATCCAGGCGACCGTCGCGATCGCGAAGAAGGCGGAGGAGGTGGGCCTGGACGTCTTCGCCACGGGCCAGCACCACAACCCGCCGTTCGTGGCCCCGGGCAACCCGCCCACGCTGCTGTCCTACCTGGCCGGCGTCACGGAGAAGCTGGTCCTGTCCACCGCCACCACGCTGATCACCACCACCGACCCGGTGCGCATCGCCGAGGACTACGCCTATCTCCAGCACCTCTCCGGCGGGCGCGTGGACCTCACCATGGGCCGCGGCAACACCGGCCCGGTCTATCCGTGGTTCGGCCAGGACATCCGCCAGGGCATCCCTCTGGCGATCGAGCACTACAGCCTGCTCCACCGGCTGTGGCGGGAGGACGTGGTCAACTGGCAGGGCCGGTTCCGCAGCGCCCTGCAGGGCTTCACTTCGACCCCGCGCCCGCTCGACGACGTGGCCCCCTTCGTGTGGCACGGGTCCATCCGGTCCCCCGAGATCCCGGAGCAGGCCGCCTACTACGGCGACGGGTTCTTCCACAACAACATCTTCTGGCCCGCCGAGCACACCCGGCGGATGGTGGAGTTCTACCGGCAGCGCTACGAGCACTACGGCCACGGCTCCTACGACCAGGCGATCGTGGGCCTGGGCGGCCAGGTGTTCATGCGCCGCAACTCCCAGGACGCCGTGCGGGAGTTCCGCCCCTACTTCGACCAGGCCCCGGTCTACGGCCACGGGCCCTCGCTGGAGGACTTCACCACCCAGACCCCGCTGACCGTGGGCTCCCCGCAGCAGGTCATCGAGAAGACCCTCGCCTTCCGCGACTACGCGGGCGACTACCAGCGCCAGCTGTTCCTGATGGACCACGCCGGCCTGCCGCTGAAGACCGTCCTGGAGCAGCTCGACCTGCTGGGGGAGGAGGTCGTACCGGTGCTGCGCAAGGAGTTCGCCGCGCTCAAGCCGGCCCACGTGCCCGAGGCCCCGACCCACGCCTCGCTGGTGACCCGCCACCGTGCGGGCCAGGACCCGGTGCCCGGCGGCGCCGAGGACTCGCCCGCCGGTCGGGCCCGTGCCGCGCAGACCGCTGAGAAGGCCCACCGATGAGCGTCCGGAGCATCCCCACGACCACGACGACGCCGGACCCCGGTGGAGTGCACCCGCTCACCCTGGTGGTGGTCTCGGCGGGCATGTCCGACGCGTCCTCCACCTCGTTGCTGGCCGACCGGCTCGCCGAGGCGGCCCGCGACGCCCTGGGCGGGGCACCGGTGCGGATCGAGCGCGTGGACCTGCGCCCGCTGGCCCACGCGATCGTCGACCACCTGCTCACCGGATTCCCCAGCCCGGAGCTGCGGAGCGCGCTGGAGGCGGTCACGGGGGCGGACGCCCTGATCGCGGCGACCCCGACGTTCAAGGCGTCCTACTCCGGACTGTTCAAGTCCTTCTTCGACCTCCTCGACGAGGCCGCGCTGGAGGACCTGCCCGTGCTGGTGGCCGCGACCGGGGGCACCGCGCGGCACTCCCTGATGCTCGACTCCGCCATGCGCCCGCTGTTCGCCCACCTCAAGGCCTTCGTGCTGCCCCTGGGGGTCTACGCAGCCACCGAGGACTGGGCCGGGGTCTCGCTCGAGTCGCGCATCCGGCGGGCGGGGACGCAGCTGGCGCGCCTGCTCGCCCCGGGGGCGGGCCGGAGAGGGCGGGCGGCGGAGGCGGTCCCGGCCGGTGCCGTGCGCCAGGAGCGGGGCGCCGGGTTCGCCGGGGTCCCGGACTTCGCGGACCTGCTCGCCCGGGCCGGCCAGTGACCGGCCCGGGGGTCACCGCCCGCCCGTGGGACGTGTGGCAGCTGTTCTTCGAGACCACCGCCCGGCTGACCACCGAGATCGAGGTCCGGCTCAAGGAGCACGGCTGCTCGCTCATGGACTACCAGGTGCTCCTGCTGCTGCGCGACGCGGACGACCACCGGCTGCGGATGGGGGAGCTGGCCCAGCGGATGGTCTTCTCCCCGAGCCGGCTCAGCTACCAGATCGGCGTGCTCGAGAAGCGCGGCTGGGTGCGGCGCCGCCGCTGCGCCGAGGACGCGCGCGGCCTCGAGGCCGAGCTCACCGACGAGGGGCTGCGCGCCTTCCGCCGCCTGCGCCCCGCCCACGCCCGCGACGTCGAGGAGCTGTTCCTCAGCGCCCTGGAGGGCGACGACGCCGAGCGGCTGGCCGCCGTCATGGAGCGCCTGGCGCACAACCTGGCGTGACCGGGAGCTGGGCTCGTCAGCCGCGCAGGGGTTTCAGGGCCTCGGCCCAGGCGACCACCTGGTCGAAGACGGTCTGCAGATCACGGGTGGCACCCTCGGTGGGGGCGAAGGCGAAGTCCTCGTCGAAATCGGAGCCGAAGGGCAGGAAGACCTGCGCCCGGACGTCGGCCATCTGCAGCTCGGCCGCGATGAGCCGCCAGGCCTCCACCGATCGGGTGCCGCCGGCGCTGCCGTAGCTGACGAAGCCGATGGACTTGTTGTTCCACTCCGCGTACAGGTAATCGACGGCGTTCTTCAGCGCCGCGGGGACGGAGTGGTTGTACTCGGGGGTGACGAAGACGTACCCGTCGTAGGAGGCGATCTTCTCCGCCCAGGCCTGGGTGTGCTCCTTCGAGTACTGGCCCGTGGCCGGGGGCATCGGCTCGTCGAGCAGGGGCAGGTTCTGGTCGGTGATGTCGACGAGGTCGAACTGCGCGTCCGTGCGGTCCCTGGTGTGCTGGTGCACCCAGTCGGCGACGGTGCGGGCCAGGCGGTGGGGGCGGGTGCTTCCGGCGATGACGGCGATCCTGGTCATGGCGCTCCTTCGGTCGGCGGGAGGGGCGGGGCCCGGTCGGGCCGGCCGGTGCTGCTCATCGGTCAGCACCGGCAGGGCCGGCGGCCCTGTTCTCAGCAGACACTCCGGGCGGTGCTCCGTCAAGGACGGGACGGGAGCGTGATCCGCGGGCCACGGGACGGCGATCGCCACCGCCGGGGAAGCTAACGCAGTGCCGTGCGCACGCCGGGGCGGACGGCCACCACGAGCCAGGCCACGTCCACGACGGCCTTGAGCGCGCCCGTCACGAGGCCGGCCGACGCGCCGGCGGGGACCACGAGCAGCAGCACCGCGTTGGCCAGGGTGCTCAGGATCGCCATGGACGCGAAGACGATGCCGAGGATCCACCCCCACTCCCGCTGCTCGCGCAGCGGGAAGTACACCAGGGCGTAGAGCCCCGTGACGACCCCGGCCCCCAGTGCGAGCGAGCCGACGAGGACGACCGTCCCGAACGCCGTCCCCGCGGCCGGGCCCGTGGTCTGCTCAGGTGCCGTCAGGAACCCCACGGCGCTGCCGAGGAGCGCGAGCACGAAGGACGCCACGGTGAGCCGAAGCAGCAGCCGCAGGTCCGCGGTCGCCGGTGGCCGGGGCGGGCGAGCTGCCGCGCGGGGAGCGTGGGCCCGGGGTGCGTGGGGCTGCTGGGACATCGTCGGTGCCTCCTGACACGGCGGGCTGACTCGGAGAAGGGGTCCCGGGCGGGACCCAGCACCGAATCTATCCGCGGGAATCGCTTTCGCGAACACCCGGTGGCTCGGTTCTCCTCGGTGCGGCGGACCGTGACGCCCGGACCCGCTCAGGCGCCGGGCCGCCCCTCCGCGACGAGGGCCGCGGTCGCCGCCGCGATCGCCTGCTCCTCGTCGGTGGGCACCACGAGCACCTCGAGCGCCGAGCCCGGCGCGGAGATCCGGCGGACCTCCCGCGAGCGGGCGGCGTTGGCGTCGTCGTCGAGCACGACGCCGAGGGCGCCCAGCCGGCCGCAGACGCGGGCGCGGAAGGCCGAGGCGTTCTCCCCGATGCCGGCCGTGAAGACCAGCGCCTGCGCTCCGTCCACGGCCACGTGGTAGCCGCCCACGTACTTCGCCAGACGGTGGGCGGCCATCTCCAGTGCCAGCTCGGCGCGCTCGTCGCCGCGGTCGGCGGCCTCCTGCACGGCGCGCATGTCGTGGTCGCCGGCGATCGCCCGCAACCCGGACTCCTTGTTGAGCACGGCGTCGAGCCGCTCGGGGGTCATCCCCGGGTCCCGGCGCAGGACGGCGGTGACCACGGAGGGGTCCAGGTCCCCGGTGCGGGTGCCCATCACGAGCCCCGCCAGGGGGGTGTAGCCCATCGACGTGTCGTAGGAGGCGCCGTCCTTGACCGCCGTCACCGACGCGCCGTTGCCGAGGTGCGCCACCACGCAGCTGAACCGCTCGCGGGGGACGCCGAGGAACTGCGCCGCCTGACCCGTCACCCAGTCGTGGGAGGTGCCGTGGAACCCGTAGCGGCGGATGCCCCAGCGCTCGTAGAACTCCTCCGGGACGGCGTAGCGCCACACTTGCTCGGGCATGGTGCGGTGGAACGCGGTGTCGAACACGCAGATCTGCGGCAGGTGCGGCCACGTCTTCTGCACGGCCCGCAGGCCGAGGACGGCGGCGGGGTTGTGCAGGGGCGCCAGCGGCTCCAGCCGTTCGATGTCGCGGACGATCTCGTCGGTCGCGAGCACCGGCGCGGAGAACCGCTCGCCGCCGTGGACCACGCGGTGGCCCGCGGCGTCGATCGTCCGCCCCTCCAGCTCGGCCTCGAGGCGCTCCGCGAGCAGCTCGAGCGCCTGCGTGTGGTCCTCGATCTGCGAGCTGCCGATGTTCTCGATCAGCCCGGAGGCCAGCACCGTGCCGCCGTCCTCGCCGGCCTCGAGCTCCCGGACCTGGTACTTGAGCGAGGACGAGCCGCAGTTGACGACGAGCACGAGCATGGAGGACTCCCTGGGGCGGTGGGGACGGGTGCTGTGGGGGTGGGGCCGGCGGTCAGATCACATGCCCTGCGCCTGGATCGCGGTGATCGCGACCGTGTTGACGATGTCGTCCACGGTGCACCCTCGCGAGAGGTCGTTGACGGGCTTGCGCAGCCCCTGCAGCACCGGGCCCACGGCCACGGCACCGGCCGACTGCTGGACGGCCTTGTAGGTGTTGTTGCCGGTGTTGAGGTCCGGGAAGACGAACACGGTCGCCCGGCCGGCCACGGTGGAGCCGGGCAGCTTGGACGCCGCGATCGAGGCGTCCACCGCGGCGTCGTACTGGATGGGGCCCTCCACCTCGAGCTCCGGGTCCGCGCCGTGCACGATCTCGGTGGCCGCGCGGACCTTGTCCACGTCCTGGCCGGAGCCGGACCCGCCGGTCGAGTAGGACAGCATCGCCACCTTGGGCTCCACCCCGAACTGGCGGGCGGTGCGGGCGGAGGCGAGCGCGATGTCCGCGAGCTGCTGCGCGTCCGGATTGGGGTTCACGGCGCAGTCGCCGTAGACCAGCACACGGTCCTCGAGGAGCATGAAGAACACGGAGGAGACGATCTTCACTCCCTCGGAGGTCTTCACGAACTCCAGGGCGGGGCGGATCGTGTTGGCGGTGGTGTGCGCGGCGCCGGAGACCATGCCGTCCACGTCCCACATCTGCACCATCATGGTGCCGAAGTAGGAGCCGTCGAGCATCCGCTCCAGGGCGGTCTCCTTCTGCAGGCCCTTGTGGGCGCGCAGCCGCACGTACTCACCGGCGTACTTCTCGCGCAGCGCCTCGTCGTGCTCGAAGTCCACGAGGGTCAGCCCGTCCTCGCTGAAGTCGAGGTTGATGCCCTCCGTCTGGCACAGCTGCGCGATCCGGCCGGGGTCGCCGAGGACCGTGAGGTCGCAGAAGTTGCGGCGGTGGATCATCTCGGCGGCCCGCAGGATGCGGGGGTCCTCGCCCTCCGGCAGCACGATGTTCTTCCGGTCGGACCGGGCGGTCTCGACGAGTTCGTGCAGGAAGCGCAGGGGCGTGCGCTTGGCGGGGCGCGCCAGGTCGAGCCGGCTCACGAGCTCCTCGCCGTCCACCCGCCGCGCCCACTCGCCGAGCGCGGCCGCGACCTTGCGCGGGTGCGCCCCGGAGAGGGTGCCCCGGGTCCGGGACACCTCCCGGGCGGCCCGGTAGGTGTCCAGCCCGGTGGTCAGCACGGGGAACGGCGCCGCGGCGGTGAGCTCCCGGATCCGCCCCTCGGTGTCGAAGCCGCCCGTCAGCAGCATCCCCGAGGGGACGGGCAGGGCGGGGGAGAGGGCGGAGGCCAGGGACGCGACGACGATGTCGGAGCGGTCTCCCGGCGTGATGACGAAGTCGCCGTCGGCGAGCTGCTCGAGGTAGTGGCCCACGGTCATCGCGGCGATCTTCACGCCCTTGACGTCGCGGTCGAGCGAGACCGCGGACGGGCCGTCCCCGAAGCCGTGCCGGTCCCGCAGCTCGGCCACGGTGGGCGCGGCGACCGCCTCGTTCTCGGCGATGACGTACACGGGCAGGCCCCGCACGCCGCGGGCGGCGTTGCGCTCGATCTGTTCCACCCAGTCGGGGTGGGCGCGGTTGACGATGACGGCGAAGATGTCGCACCGCGCCTGGTTCAGCTCGGCACGGGTGACCTCGATCGCGTTGAGCACGTCCTCGGGGCTCTCGGACTCGTCGGCGCCGATCACCGCCAGCACGGAGGCGCCGAGGTTGTTGGCCATCCGGGCGTTCATGTCGAACTCGGCGGTGGCCGCGTTGTGCGCCAGCAGGTCGGTGCCGTCCACCACGACCACGTCGCAGTGCCGGGCCATCTCGCCGTAGACGGTCACGGCCATCGCGTCGAGCTCGTCGTGGTCCCCGGCGGCGAGCAGCTCGCGGGTGCGGGCCAGGGTGATGCCGCCGCGGCAGCGCTCGTCCGGGAGGTCGAAGTTGCGCTTCATCAGCTGCACCATCGGGTCCTCCGCCGGGGCCGCCCCGAGGTGGACGGGGCGGAAGTAGCCCAGCCGGTCCGTCTTGCGGAACAGCGAGTCGGCCAGCCCGAGGGCCACGAGCGACTTGCCGGACTGCGGCGTCATGGCGCTGACGTAGATGCCTTGGGTCATGGTGGTGGGCTCCTCCGACGGTCGGGCTGGGTCCGCGCCCAGTCTAGGGGCCCGCCCGGCGGAGGGCCGGGCGCGGGAATCGCGCCGGCGAACGCGCCGTACACCCGGCCGGGGCAGTTCACCCGGCGGGGACCGCTCAGGCCAGGGAGAGGAACATCTTCTCCAGCTCGGCCTTGTCCAGGCTCGGGTCCTCCTGGCGCAGGCACTGGTCCAGGCCCGTGGCGATGATGCTGAAGCCGGCCTTGTCGAGGGCGCGGGAGACCGCGGAGAGCTGCGTCACCACGTCCTTGCAGTCGCGGCTCTCCTCGAGCATGCGGATGACGGCGCCGAGCTGGCCCTGGGCCCGCTTGAGGCGGTTGATGGCGGGGGTGAGGTCCTGGGGGTCGAGTTGCACGGTGCGCTCCTGGGTGTAGTGGTCTGCTCCCGCCATTCTATACCCCCTGGGGGATCTTGCATACCCAGGGGGGTATGGTGCATCATGGAGTCACACCACCGACACCCCGAAAGGAAATGCCGCATGACCTCGAAAGTCGCCCCCGCCGAGCTGAAGTCCTGGATCGAGTCCGGAGAGGAGGTCGCCGTCCTCGACGTGCGCTCCGCCGCCGAGTTCGCCGCCGAGCACATCGACGGCGCCTACAACGTCCCCGTCGACCTCGTGGCCGACCACGCGAAGGACATCGCCGAGGCCCTCGGCGGCAAGGTCGCCCTGATCTGCCGCTCCGGCGCCCGTGCCTCCCGTGCTCAGGACATCCTCTCCTCGGCCGGCACCGAGAACACCTACGTCGTCGACGGCACCGTCGACGACTTCGAGAAGGCCGGCGGCGCGGTCGTCCGCGGTGCCTCGACCTGGGCCATGGACCGCCAGGTCCGCATGGTCGCCGGCTCGCTCGTGCTGGCGAGCGTCGTGGGCGGGCAGCTGGTCTCGCCGAAGCTGCGCGCCGTCGCCGCGGGCGTCGGCGGCGGGCTCGCGTACTCCGCGCTGTCCAACACCTGCACCATGGCCAACGTGCTCTCGAAGATGCCCTGGAACCAGGGTGCCCAGGATCCCTCCAAGGACGCCGTGCTGGAGCAGCTCGCCGCCAAGTGATCCGCCGGTCCCATCCGCCGGGCTGATTCCCTGATCAGCCCGGCCCGCGTCAGGCCCCGCCACCACGGCTTCCCGTGGCGGCGGGGCCGTCGTCGACGCCGGGGTTCACCCGGACGCCGCCGGGTGGGAGGATGGAGGCATGCTGGTTGCCTTCTCCGTCTCCCCGTCCGGTGGCGAGAACCCGAGCGGTTCCGTCCACGACGCCGTCGCCGCCGCCGTCCGCGTGGTCCGCGAGTCCGGCCTGCCGCACGAGACCGACGCCATGTTCACCACGATCGAGGGCGAGTGGGACGAGGTCATGGACGTCGTCAAGCGTGCCACCGAGGCCGTGGGCGACTACGGGCCCCGGGTCTCCCTCGTGCTCAAGGCCGACATCCGCCCCGGTCACACCGGTGAGCTGCAGGGCAAGGTCGAGCGGCTCGAGGCCGCGATCCAGCGGCAGGCGATCGAGTCCTGAGCCGACCCGCCCCGATCGTGCACGTCCGGCCCGCGGGCGCGGACGACGCCGAGGCCTGGTCCGCCCTGCACCTGCGCTGCCTCGACGAGACCTACCGCCCGCTCTTCGGCGACGCCTTCGCCGACCGCCAGCAGGCCGCGGCCGGGCGCACGGCCGGCTACGACCGGGCCCTCCTCGCCGACCCGGACGTGCGCACCCTCCTCGCGGTCGACGACGGCGGCACCGCCCTCGGGCTGGTCTCGGCCGGCCCGGCCCCCGCCGCGTGGGAGGGGAGGGCCGGGGTGCCCGCCCCGCTCGTCCCCCGGCAGCTGTTCCAGCTCTACGTGCTGCGGGCCGCCCACGGCACAGGCCTCGGAGCCGAGCTGCTGGAGACCGCGATCGGCTCCGCCGACGCGTACCTGTGGATCATGGCCGGCAACGCCCGCGCCGAGCGCTTCTACGTCAGGCACGGCTTCCGGGCCCTGGCCGAGTCCTACCCCTCCGGCGGGCCCTGGGCCGGGCAGCACATGCACCGCATGCTGCGGACGGCGGCGGCGTGAGCCGGGCGTCCCGCCGTCAGGGCGCCGCGCCGGCGCCTGCCGGGCCCGCGGCCGGGAGCTACGAGATCTCGACCGGCACCGCCGAGCTCGTGCCCGACGCCTACGCCCCCGGCTCCTGGGTGCTGCACGTCAACGGCGTCCCCTCCTCCCACGTGGACCCGGAGCACCCCGAGCGGCTGGACTTCGAGTACATGCGCTGGATCGCCGCGGTCGTGGACGCCCACGTCGGAGTCCACCTGGACCCGGGGCGGCTGCGGGTGCTGCACCTCGGCGGCGGCGCCTGCTCCCTGGCCCGGTACCTCGCCCACGCGCACCCCGCGGCGCGGCAGGTCGTCGTCGAGCTCGACGGGCGGCTCGCCGAGCTGGTGCGGGAGTGGTTCGACCTCCCGCGTGCCCCGCTGCTGCGGATCCGGGTGGGGGAGGCCCGGGCGGTCACGGAGTCGCTGAGCCCCGCGACCCGGGACGTCGTGGTCCGCGACGTCTTCGCCGGCGCCGTGACCCCCGAGCCGCTCACCACGGTCGAGTTCGCCCGGCACGTCGAGCGCGTCCTGGCCCCGGGCGGGCTGTACGTGCTCAACTGCGGCGACACCCGGGACCTCGCCGGGGCCCGTGCCGAGCTCGCCGCGCTGTCCGGGGTCTTCGAGCACGTCGCCGCCGTGGCGGACCCGGCGATGCTCAAGGGCCGCCGCTACGGGAACATCGTGCTGGCCGCCTCCTCCGTGCCGCTGCCGCTGGAGGGCTCGTCCGGGGCGGCCGCGCTGGGCCGGGAGCTGCTCGGCGGCGCGGTGCCCGCCCAGTACAAGGACGAGGCGTGGGTGCGCTCGTTCGTCGGCGGCACCCCACCGCGCCGGGACGACTAAGCGTCGGGTGCCGCACCCGAGAGGTCCCCGCGGCGCACCTGCTCCTGCAAGCGCGCCTGCCGGCGGGCCGCAGACGGCTGCCCGTGCCGCCTAGGAGAGCTCCAGCTCCCAGTCCTTGACGTCGGCCACGGGCGCGAACAGGCTCGCGTCGAGATCGGCGAGGGGGAGCCCGTCGCGGACCCGGTGCGGCCAGTTCCGGTTGGCCAGCGCCGCCTTGCCCAGTGCCACGACGTCGGCTGCCCCGTCGGCCAGCAGGGACACGGCGGTCTCCGGGTCGTCGAGGTGGCCGTTGGCGATCACCGGGAGACCCGAGTACCTCTTCGCCAGAGCGGCCAGCGGCTCCCCGTCCTCGCCGAACGCAGGCGCGTAGGCCTTGTACTCGGTGGTGTGGAGGAAGTCGATGCCGGTGGCGGCCAGGGTGGAGAAGATGACCTCCGCCTCCTCGGCGCCGCCGGCCCACCGGTGGTCGTGGTCGCTGACCTTGGCCTGGGAGATCCGGATCCCCACTGCCGTGTCCGGGCCCACGGCCTCGCGCACGGCGCGGCAGATCTCCGCGGCGAACCGCACCCGGTTCTCGGGTGAGCCTCCGTACTCATCGGTGCGCCGGTTGAGGTAGTCGGTGAGGAACTGGTCCAGCAGGTATCCGTTGGCGCCGTGGATCTCCACGCCGTCGAAGCCGGCCTCCTCGGCGCGCAGCGCGGCGGCCACGAAGCTCCGGCGGACCTCCTCCATCTGCTCCGCGGTGATCTCCTCCGGCACCCGGTACGGGCCCTCGCCGCGGTAGAAGCCCAGCTGCTCGCCCTTGGGCGCCACTGCGGAGGGCCCCACCGTGGCCTCCGCGAACCGGCTGCCCTGGGACTGGGAGCCCGCGTGCATGAGCTGGGCGAAGATCTTCGCCCCGCCCCCGTGCACGGCCTCGACCACCGCGGCCCAGGACCGGGCCTGCTCGTCGGTGGCGATGCCCGGCTGATGCAGGTAGCCCTGGCTGTGGGCGGTGTCGGGGTAGATGCCCTCCGTGACCAGCAGCCCGAAGCCGCCGCGGGCGAAGGCCTCGTAGTAGGACACCATCTTCTCGGTGACCAGTCCGTCCTCGGTGGCGCTGATGCGGGTCATGGGAGCCAGGGCGACACGGTTCTCCAGCGGGGTGGGACCGATCGTCAGCGGCGACCAGAGCGAGTCGTATTTCGGCACGAGGATCTCCTTCACGTTGTCTTCAGGGGCGCGCTCCTGGGCAAACGGCTGTTCACCTGCTGCTATTCCGCAGCCGCTGATCAGGTGCCCGGTGCCGGCTGGGACGCGGGGACTGCCCAGGGTGTGCCACGGGGTCCGGCCGGCCTCCGCGCCGGCACCGTCCTCCGGAAGGAGTCCCCGGGCCACGAGCCTCTTGTCGACCGGCGCATCTGCCGGCACTCCGACGTCTGCAAGGACGTGCGGGTCCCCTGGCCGGGGCCGCAGCATCCACTGCTCCCCGAGCACTGCGGTGAGGGTACTGTGCGAGCAGTGCTGATCTGCTCGAGCATTGTCCTGCACAGGGACAGGCCGGCGACGGTGACCCCGAACGGAGCGGGACGCCGGCCTCGGTGAGCAGTGATCCACCTCCACGGGGAGTCGGGGCCGCGGTGCGCCTCGATGGATTCGTGGACGTTCTGCCGTCACCGGGGCCCTGGGGTCGGTCCTGGTGGCTCTGCGCCGGCCGCCCGACACAGGAGCACGTCATGACCAGCTCGCTGCACTTCGTCGTCGTCGACTGCCGCGACCCTGCGGCCCTGGCCCGCTTCTGGTGTGCTGCCCTGGGCTATGCGGTCCATGAGGAGTACGAGGAGGGCATCAGGATCGCTCCGCCCGGCGGCGGACGGCCCTTTCTCGACTTCCTGTCCGTCCCGGAGCCCAAGGCGAACAAGAACCGGGTGCACCTGGATCTGCGCGCCACGGACACCGACCAGGCCGGCGAGGTGGCGCGCCTGCTGTCCCTCGGCGCCCGCCGCGTGGAAGTGGGCCAGGGTCCTGAGGTGGACCGGGTGGTACTGGCCGACCCGGAGGGCAACGAGTTCTGCGTGCTGGCCGACCCGGAGGACGCCACGGACCTCCCCGGGCGTCCGGGCGCACCGTAGGGGTCTGCGCATCGATCCGGCTGATCACGTTTTGCACGCGTCCGCGGCAGGCTGTCGGTGAGGATCCACGTCGTGATCGACGAGGCCGGGTGCCCCGTGGCGTGACGGATCCGGATCGGGCTACCGCTCCCGGCGGGTGGCGGCCCTCAGGACGGCGTCGAGCAGTCCGGGGAAGACCGCGTCCAGCTCCTCGCGCCGCAGGCTGTTCATCCGCGCAGTGCCCTCGTAGCGTTGCTGCACGATGCCGGCTTCGCGCAGGACCCGGAAGTGGTGGGTGCTGGTCGACTTGGTCACCGGCAGTGCGAGGGCGCTGCAGGACAGCTCGTGGTCCGAGCGCGCCAGTGCTCTCACGATGTCCAGCCGCAGGGGGTCGGCCAGCGCGTGGAGCACGTCGGTGAGCTCGAGTTCCTCGGGCGCGGGGTGCTCCACCTGCCGAGCTGCGTGATCGGGTGCCATGCCCTCTCCTCTCCTGGTCGTTCCTCCCTCTATCGTACGACAACTGTTGTACTAAGACGTTTGTCGTTGTACGTTGTTTCACGTACTTGTTTGCCGGTCGGGGAAGGTGTTCCCGCCGATCTCGTGGCCACCCACTGCGCGCAGCGGGCCTCGGCGGGTCTGGACGCCGGCGGGCGGTGTCCGGTGGCCGCCCGTGGTTCGCCGGGACCGTGCTGTGCAACCACGGTGCCGACCTGGAGCTGGGCCCGAACCGGCCCCTCCGGGTGCTCCTTCGGGGCCCCCCGGGCTCCTGTTGCCCGAAGAGTCCGTCGGGCTGGTGCAGTCCCTCAAGAACCAGGGCCGATCGTCCCCGCTCGTTCCCCGTTCTCCTTTCCCACATTTCTCTGGAGGTAGTCCTGATGGACCTGAACAACCGCTCGATCCTGCTCACCGGTGCCGGCAGTGGCATCGGCCGCGCCCTGGCCCTCGAGCTGGCCCAGCACTCGCCGCGACTCGCACTGGTGGGTCGGAGGTCCGAGCCCCTGGAGGAGGTCGCCGCCCTGGTGCGCGAGAAGGGCGGTGAGGCAGTGGTGATCCCTGCTGATCTGACCGCCGATGGTGCCCCCGCCCAGGTCGTGGCCGCGGCCCAGGAGCAGCTGGGCGGGATCGACGTGCTGATCAACAACGCCGGCAACGTCCGCGCCGGCCGGCTCGAGGCGATCGAGGAGTCCGAGGTGCTGGCGCAGATCGCGCTGAACCTCACGGCCCCGATCCTGCTCACCCGTGCGGCGCTGCCGGCTCTGCGGGCCTCCGGTCAGGGGCTGGTGGTCAACGTCTCCTCGGGGTTCGGTCTGCTGGGGATGGCGTTCTACGCGACCTACGGTGCGGCCAAGGCGGGGATCGCCCACTTCGGGGAAGCCCTGCGCCGGGAGCTCTACGGGGAGGGCGTGCACGTGCTCAACGTCTTCCCCGGGGCCACCGACACCCCGATGATGGACAGCTCCGAGGCCGAGGCCCAGCACGGCTTCGACTACGAGAGCCCGGAGGACGTCGCCCGGGCCACCGTTGCCGGTGTGGTCGCGGGCGAGCTGAGCGTGGTGCGCGGGGCGTCCATGGGCGAGACGCTAGAGCTGAACCGGCGGGACCCGGCCGCACTGGACCGGATGCTCGCCCAGGGCAAGGACGAGCTGGAGAAGGTCGTGGCCGGCCACTCCAGCCTGTGAGCTCCTGGCCGGTGCCGCCGGAACGTCGGCGGCACCCGTCCGGCCCGGGGCGCGGAGCTCTCCGTGGCCAGGGCTGAGCCGGCCGCGGTCCGGGACGGATCCTGGCGGTGGCCGGCGTTGGCCATGTTAACGGTCGGCTACGGGGCGAACCAGTTCGTTCCACTGCTGGTGGTCTACCGGTCCACGCTGGGCCTGTCCGACGCCGAGGCCACCGCGGTCTTCGGGGTGTACGCGCTGGGCTTGATCCCGGGCCTGGTGGCCGGCGGGCGCGCCAGCGACGCGCACGGACGCAGGACGCTCATGGTCGTCTTCGCCGCGCTGTCGCTGGTCGCCACTGCGGTGCTGATCACCGGCCAGTGGGGCGTGCCCGGACTGTACGCCGGCCGCTTCCTGACAGGCGTCGTGTCCGGGGCCGTCTTCAGCATCGGCACGGCCTGGGTCAAGGAGCTCTCCGCGACGGCCGCTCCGGGGGCCGGTGCCCGTCGGGCGGCCCTGGCACTCACCGCGGGCTTCGGGGGCGGCCCGCTCGTGGCCGGTGCCCTCGCTCAGTGGGCCCCGGCTCCTGAGCTGCTGCCGTACCTGGTGCACCTCGTCCTCGCGGCGGTCGCCCTCGTGCTGCTCCCGGGCGCGCCGGAGACACGGCCCGCCCGCGCTGCATCGGCCCGCCGAGCACCCCTGTTCCCGGCCTCGACCACCGGCGGCCGGTTCCGCCGCGTCGTCGTCCCGCTGGGACCGTGGGTGTTCGGCAGCGTCACGCTGGTGTTCACGACCCTGCCTGCTCATGCGCTTCCGCCGGACGCGGCCCTGGAGTTCGCGTTCCCGGGATTGCTGGCTGCTGCCGCCCTGGCTGCGGGAGCCGCTGTCCAGCCCTGGGGCAGGCGGTTGCACACCGTTCTGGGCAGGAACGGAGGCGTCGGTGCCGCGGGCGTGGGTCTGGCCGTCGTGACCGTCGGCTGCCTCGTCGCCGCGGGCGCGACTGCTCGGCCAGGCCTGCTGAGCGCTGCCGCGGCGGCGCTGCTGCTCGGGGCCGGATACGGGCTCTGCCTGGTCGTCGGGCTGGGGGAGGCCCAGGCCGTGGCGGAGCCGGACGAGCTCGGCGCCGTGGTCGCACTGTTCTACTGCCTCGCCTACGCGGGCCTGATCGTGCCGTACCTCGTGGCGCTGGCGGCGCCCTCCGTCGGGAACCCGAACGCTCTGCTGGGCGTGGCCGGCGCGGCCGCGCTGACCCTCGTCGCCGTGCTGGCCGGCGGAAGACGCCGCCCGCCCCGGAGCACGTAGGACCGGAGCAGGGCAGGCCCACGGAGCAGCGGGCACGGGCCACCGGGTGAGAGAGTCACCCGACGGATGACAGGGCCGTACTCCGCCGACCGCCCCGAGTTCGTGCGGGGGCACAGGGCCCATCACCGGCCAACAGGCCTGGCCGTGCCCGTGCGGGCAGAGGGTCAGGTGCGGTGGCAGCAGGAGTCGGAGGACGCGTCCCCGCCCTGCAGCCGGATCTGGTGCACGCGCAGGCCGCGGAAGTCCTCTCGGGAGAGGAACAAGTCCTCGTCGAGGGACAGGCCTCCGGTGTCGGCGTCGATCTCGGCCCTCCAGGCCCCCGGTGCCGTGGGGGTAGAGCTGGTCGTCCCCGTCTCCGGCCTCGGGGCTGCGATGGCCTCGGCCGGGGAGCGGTAGAACGTGGGGTCGGTCACCGAGAAGGCCTCGGCGCCTGTCGCGTGGTCGTGATCGTGATGACCACCGTGCCCGGAGTGGTGGTCCTGGTCGTCGTGACGGAGCGGCCGAGGCCGGGAACGCCCACTTCGGAGAGGATCGTCGCCGACCGCTCCAGCCCCTGGTCCCCGGGCCGACGGCGGGAGCCACTGCCGTCGAGTCCCGGCGCCGCGTAGGCTCGACGGCACGCCGATCCGCCCCGGATCGCCGGCCGTACCGAGGGGAAACGAGGCAGAACCATGGTGACCAGTCCGGACCTGATCGTGTTCGACGTCAACGAGACCCTCTCGGACATGGGGCCGCTGAGCGAGGCCTTCGCAGCGGAAGGAGTTCCGGGGCACCTGGCCCGCACGTGGTTCGCCGGCATCCTCCGTGACGGATTCGCGATGACGGCCGCCGGTGGCAACACCGCCTTCGCCGAGATCGCCCAGGACAGCCTCACCCGGCTCCTGAGCGAGCACGAGGCCTCCGCACCGGGCGACTCCGCCGAGCGGATCATGGGCACCGTGAAGAGTCTGGACGTGCATCCCGACGTGGTGCCAGGGGTCGAAGCCCTGAGCCGGGTCGCTGAGCTGGTCACCCTCAGCAACGGGGCCGCCCAGGTCGCCGAGACGCTGCTGGCGAGCGCCGGGCTCCGCCAGCACTTCTCCGAGCTGCTCAGCGTCGAGGACGCTCCGGCGTGGAAACCGGCCCGGTCCGCCTACGACCACGCCGTGCAGCGGTGCGGTCGCGAGCCCGGCCGGATGCTCCTGGTGGCCGTGCACCCGTGGGACATCCACGGCGCGCACCGGGCGGGACTGCGCACGGCCTGGATCAACCGGACGGGAGCCGAGTACCCGGGATATTTCTCGCGCCCGGACCTGGAGGCCGGCGATCTGCCGGCGCTGGCCGACCAGCTCGAGCGCCCGCACGGTTGAACCGGGACAGGCGCGAGGACGGCACTCAGCCCAGCAGGGCGTTGACGGCCTCGGCGACCTCCCGGGGGTGGTCCTCCGGGGTGAAGTGCTTCCCGCCGCCGGCGGACGCGATTGTTCGGACGGGGCGCCGGCCACCTATGCGCTGTCGATCATGCCCGACTGGGAGAGCGGGTGGCGGCACATGCTCGAGCTGTGCACGCCGGTGGCCGTGCTGGGAGTCGTGGACATGCAGGACACCACCGGTGCGTGGTCGGTATTCTCCGCTGGCCCGCCTGGCGTGCCGCCTGGGCGGGGCCGACATCGGTGCCCGCCCGTGGCGGGCGGTGGAGCGCGACTGCACGGACGTGGTGGCGGACTCCGCGCGTGGCGGGCACCTCCAGATCCGGGCAGGCCGCCGCAGGCTCGGCCCCCAGGCGTAGTCGCCGGTCACCGTTGACCTTGTCCGACAGGGCAAGGTCTACCGTGAGAGGGAAATCCCGGGGGGCGTGGGGTGCCGCATGGCTGTGGCGCCCCGTTCCGGGCGATGACGAAGCCGGTTGCAGTATCAGGCGCTCCCTCCGGACCTGCACACCATGACCTGGTCCACGGCTGGTCACCGGCCGACCAGGGGCACAGTACAGCGGCGGTCCCGCAGAAATGCGCGGACCCGGAAAGCGAGGATCGATGCAGCACACGCAGGAACGACTCGGTGTCTCGGCGGTCTGGGGGATGCTGCGCGAGAGCGTGTCGTCCACCCAGGAACCGAGCCTCGCGGGCCTGGTGGGGGTGTTCGTCGAGGAGCGCGACTCGTTCGAGGCGAGTCTGGCCGGACTCATGGCGTACAAGATCGCCGATGACTGCGTATCGCGCGAAGACCTGGCGGAGCTGTTCGCCGAGGCGCTGGCGGCGGATCCGGAGATCGTGGCCTGCGCGGCCGCCGATCTCCTCGCGAGTGTGGAGCGCAACCCGGCGTATCCCAGCGTGCTGGTGCCCTACCTGTTCGCCAAGGGCTTCCTGGGTCTGCAGGTGCACCGGGTGGCGCACGTCCTGTGGCGCGACGGGCGTCAGCTGGTGGCGATGTACCTGCAGAGCAGGGTCGCGGAGGTCTTCGCCATGGACATCCATCCGGGTGCCAGCATCGGGTCGGGAGTCTTCGTCGACCACGCCACCGGTGTCGTCATCGGCGAAACGGCAGTCGTCGGTGATGACGTCTCGATCCTGCAGAACGTGACCCTGGGAGGCACGGGGAAGGAGTCCGGGGACCGGCATCCCAAGATCAGGTCGGGGGTGCTCCTGGCGGCCGGGGCGAAGGTGCTCGGCAACGTGATCGTGGGCGAGGACGCGAAGATCGGTGCGGGCAGCGTGGTGCTGGGCGCCGTCCCGGCCGGTACCACCGCAGTGGGGATCCCCGCCCGGGTGGTCCGGTCGCGGACCCACGACGTGCCCGCCGAATCGATGGATCAGACCTTCGACTACATGATCTGACGGCGAGCACCCCGTCGGCGGGAGCCAGGTGCCGCACCGCGGTCCGGAGGACTGCCGCGACACCGCGCACCGAAGTCCGGAACCCGGGTCGGGCGTCGTTGACGTCGTCCCACGGGCAAGGTCTACGGTGAGACGGAGATCACCGAGGAACGCCGGTCCCGGGACGCCGTGACCGGGTGCCCTCGGTGCGGAAGCCCTCGGCACCACATCGGGACGGGCATCCCCGAGGAACCGGAGGACATGCATGGACACCAGGACTCCCGCCGGAGAGCACCGGGCGGCGGCGGTGATCTCCGACTACGGGCTGCTCGGGGACTACCACGGGTCGGCCCTCGTGTCCCGGGACGGTTCGATCGACTGGTGGTGCCCGCCGCGCTTCGACGCCCCCAGCATCTTCGGCCGCCTGCTGGACCCGCACGCCGGGCACTGGACCGTCCGCCCGGTGGGCCGGTACGAGGTGGAGCGCCGGTACGTCGAGGGCACGATGGTCGTCGAGACGGACTTCCGCTGCGAGACCGGGGTGCTGCGGGTCACCGACGGCCTCCTGCTCGGGGCCGGGGAGCGCGGGCACGAGGTCGGGTACGGCTCCCCGCACGTGCTCGTGCGCCGGCTCCACGTGCTCCACGGTGACGTCGAGGTCGCGGTGGAGCTCGTGCCCCGTCTCGAGTACGGCCTGATCACCCCGATGATGGCGCCCACGGCGGCGGGCGTGGACATCGTCGGCGGCGCCGACCGGCTCCTCCTCACCGGCGACCGCGAGCTGGACATCGACGGGCCCCGGGCCACCGGCAGGTTCACTCTCGGGGAGGACGAGCGCGCCACGTTCGCCCTGCACCACCGCAGCTCGACCGACCCTCCGACCGCGCCGCTGGACGGCTCCGCGGAGCTGTCGGACACCGTCGCGGCGTGGCAGTCCTGGAGCGCCGCCCACCAGGGCTACCAAGGGCCCTACCGGGACCAGGTCCGGCGCAGCGCGCTGCTCCTGCAGGCCCTGACGTACCAGCCCACCGGGGCGGTGGTCGCAGCACCCACGACGTCGCTGCCCGAGGAGGTCGGCGGCGACGCCAACTGGGACTACCGGTTCGGGTGGCTGCGCGACGGCAGCCTGACGCTGAAGGCGCTGTGGGTGGCCGCCTGCCCGGACGAGGCGCAACGGTTCTTCGACTGGATCACGGCGTCGGCGGGCCCGGCGACGGCAGGCCCCTGCAGATCATGTTCGGGGTCGGCGGGGAGCACGACCTCACCGAGCACACCCTCGACCACCTGGCCGGGTGCGCCGGCAGCCGGCCCGTCCGGATCGGCAACGACGCCTGGGACCAGAAGCAGCTCGACGTGCTGGGGGAGGTCCTGGAGTGCGCCTGGATCCTCCGCGAGCAGCTCGGGCAGCTGTCCCCGACCACCGCGGAGTTCCTCGTCGCCGTGGCCGACCGTGCGGCCGACACCTGGATGGAGCCCGACGCCGGCATCTGGGAGGGGCGGGAGCGTGAGCGGGACTACCTGACCTCGAAGCTGATGTGCTGGGCGGCCCTGGACCGGGCCGTGCGGCTCGCGGCGCAGATGGGTGCCCCCGGTGCGACGGTGCAGCGGTGGGAGGAGGTCCGGGAGGAGATCCGGGCCGCGATCCTCGACCGCGGGTGGGACGACTCCGTGTCCGCGTTCACCGGCGCCTTCGGCTCGGACCACCTCGACGCCGGCGTCCTGCTGATGCCGCTCGTGGGCTTCCTGCCCGGCGACGACGAACGCGTCGTGGCCACCCTGGACGCCGTCGAGCGGGAGCTGTCCACCGACGCCCTGGTGCAGCGCTGGACCGGGGCCGGGGACGAGGGCGCGTTCATCATCTGCTCGTACTGGCTCGCCGCCGGGCGAGCCATGGCAGGGCAGGTGGACCGTGCCCGGGAGATCTTCGAGGCCGTCACGAGGCACGCCAACGACCTGGGACTGCTGTCCGAGGAGATCGACATCCGCGAGCGGGTCCTCATCGGGAAGTTCCCGCAGGCGCTGTCCCACATCGGTCTCATCGACGCGGCCTGGGCGATCGCCCCGGCGGAGGACGTCAGCCGGCGAGGTGACCGATGACGGCGTCGGCGACCTGCCGGGGCGAGTCCTCGGTGGGGATGTGCTTGCCCGCGACCTCCACGAGGTCGGCGCCGGGGATCTCCTCGACGTAGCGCCGTGCGAAGGCGAGCTTCTGGAACTCGTCGTCGCTGCCCCACACCAGGCGGGTGGGCAGGGCCTTCTGCTGCAGTGCGGGCACGATGTCGAGGGTCCAGCGGGGATCGGCGGCCGCCGCCATGGCCGTCCAGGACCGGACCCTGGCCGGTTCGCGCCAGGGGGACAGGTAGTCGGCCAGTTCGTCGTCGTCCAGCTCCCGCAGCGTGCTGCGGCGGGTGGACGCCGTACGGGCCTCGAGCAGGTCCTCGACCGTCGTTGCCGCCCGGACCCCGGGGTCGCGGAAGCGTTCGACCGCCGGGACCGGCCAGGAGTCGAACATGACCGAGTTCATCAGCACCATCCGCCTTACGCGGTCGGTGGTGGCGGCCAGGTGCTGGGCGATGCCGCCGCCGATGTCGTGGCCGGCCAGGTCGAAGACGTCCACGCCCAGGGCGTCCGCGGCGTCCAGCACCGTCTGCGCCAGCGCCGGGACGGTCGCGCTGCCGGGGTCGAGCTCACCGGCGCTGGCGCCGAACCCCGGCAGGTCCAGCGCGATGCACCGGCGGATCCGGCCCAGGGCCGGCAGCACGGGCTGCCAGACCCGGCTCCAGAAGGTGCCGTGCAGCAGCAGGAGCGGTCGGTCCTGGTCGTCGCCCGCGGTCAGGTACGACAGCTCGGTGCCGGCGACATCGATCTGCCGGCGGTCCACGGGGTGCTCCATGCGGGTTCCTCTCGTCGTCGGGTCGGGCGGCGCGGCGGCGTGCCGCCCGGGGTCACAGATAGCTGCAGACCTGCTGGGCGTCGCACCGGGCGGGGTCTCCGGCCACTGCCCGCGTGTGGAGCTCCGCCACGGACTCCCGGAGGGCGGTGAGCTCGGCGATCTGCCGGTCGAGGTCGGCCAGGTGCTCGGACAGCCGGTCCACGACATGGGCGCACGGGGTCTCTCCCGTGTCACGGATCCGGAGGATGTCGCGGATCTCGGCCAGGCCCAGGCCTGCGTCCTTGCCGCGCCGGATGAACCGGAGCCTGCCGAGCAGCTCCTCCGGGTAGTCGCGGTAGCCGTTCGCGGAGCGCCCGGCGGGTGGGTGCAGCCCTTCCTGCTCGTAGAACCGCAGCGCCTTGGCGGTCATGCCGACGGCGGCGGCTTCACCGATGCGCACGGCGCACCACGCTCCTCTCTCGTCCCGGGGACGGGCGTCCTCCCCGATCCTTCCGCTAGACGTCGAGCTCGTCCAGGGCGGCCTGGTAGGCCTCGTGGTAGGTGGGGAACTGGGCGACCTGGTCCCGCAGCACGTCCAGCGGCAGCCGCGTGCGGATGGCCAGCGAGGCCTGGTGGATCCACTCGCCGGCCATCGGGCCGACCGCCCACGCCCCGATCAGCACCTTCCGGTCGACGTCGGCGAGCAGACCGAGGTGTCCGCGGGGGTCCCGCTCGTACGTCCACGGGCGCGCGAGGGACTGCGCCAGGTCCAGCTCGACGGCCGCGGTGCGGATCCCGCGCCGCTCCGCCCGGTCCCGGGTCAGTCCGGCGGCTGCGATCTCGGGGTCGGCGAACACCACCCGGGGGATCCCCTCGTAGCCGGCCGGGCGCGGGCGGCCGAGGATCGCGTCGGCGGCGATCCGCCCCTGGTACTTGGCCACGTGGGTGAAGGGCATGACGCCGGTGACGTCGCCGATCGCCCACAGGTTCTCCGCGGCGCGGCAGTGCTCGTCGACGAGCACCTCGCCGTGCTCGCCCAGTTGCGCCCCGGCGTCCTCGCACCCGAGGTCCTGGGTGCGGGGCCTGCGGCCGGTGCCGAAGATCACGACGTCGGCCGCGACCTCGGTCCCGTCGTCGAGGGCCAGGACGCTGTCCTCGCCCACACGTCGTGCACGGGCGGCGGAGGCCTCCAGCCGGACGTCCACGCCGGCCTCGGCCAGGTAGCCGTGCAGGAGCTCCCCCACCCTCGGGTCCTCCCGGTCCAGGAGCCGCGGGCCGCGGTGCACGAGGGTGACCTCGACCCCGTAGCCGGCCAGGAACGTGGCCGTCTCCACCCCGACCGCGCCGCCGCCGACGATCACCGCGCGCCCCGGCAGCTCGCGGGTGGTGTAGGTCTCCCGGTTCGTCCAGGCGGTGACCTCCTCGATGCCCTCGATCGGGGGGACGACGGCCTGGGAGCCGGTGGCGAGGACGATGTGCTCCGCGGTGATCTCCCGATCGCCGACCCGGAGCCGGCCCGGTCCGGTGACGCGTGCCGCACCCCGGATCACGGTCGCCCCCTGGCCGGTGTAGCCCTCGGCCTGGGCGGAGTCGTCCAGGTTCCGGGCCATGAAGTCGCGGTGCCCCCGGGCCTCGGTCCAGTCCGGTTCCACCCCCGACATCCCGGGGGTCCGCCGGACCTCGGTGCGGGCCTCCACGGGACGCAGGACCGTCTTGGAGGGGATGCACGCCCAGTAGGCGCACTCCCCGCCGATCAGCTCCCGCTCGAGGACCGCGACCTTCTTCCCCGCCGCGATGAGACGACCGGCCGCGACCTCCCCGCCGGGACCCATGCCCAGCACTGCCACGTCGAAGTGCTCGCTCATGCCTGTTCCTTCTTCCTGGTCGATCTTCTGGGTGGGTCGGTCGTTCCGGCCGGTCGTCCGGATCGATGGTGCAGCTCCCGACGGCGGCGCCGCCGGGCACGAGGTCAGACAGCGCAGCAGGAGAGCTTCGAGACGTCCGTCGTGAAGGACTGGGCCGCGATCCGGAGGCCCTCGGCCATGGTCAGATAGGGGCTCCACGCGGTGGCCACCTGCTCCACCGTCATGCCGCCGGCCAGCACGTAGCCGCCCGCCGCGGCGAGGTCACCGGCGTTCTCGGCCACCGCGGTGATCCCGAGCACCCTGCCGGCGCCGACCTCGGCGACGATCTTCACGAACCCGCGGGTGTCGCGGTTCACCAGCGCCCGCGGGACGTGCTCGAGGGGCAGGACCCGGCACTCGCACCGGATCCCGGCGGCGCGGGCCTGCTCGTCGGTCATCCCCACCGCGCCCACGGACGGCGAGGTGAAGGTGACACGGGGAAGGCCGGAGTAGTCGATCCGCCGCCCGGCGCCCTCGAAGGCGTTCGCCACCACCAGCGCCCCGTGGGCGGAGGCGACGTAGACGAACGCCGGGTGCCCGGTCACGTCCCCGGCGGCCCAGATCCGGGGGTCGGTGGTGGCCAGCGTGTCGTCCACGACGACCTCCCCGCGCTCCCCGGTCCGGACCCCGACGGGCTCCAGGCGGAGCCCCTCGGTGACGGGGCGGCGGCCGGTGGCCACGAGCAGCCGCGAGGCGGTGTGCTCCTGCCGTCCGGCCCGCGTGCCGGCGGTGACGACGACGCAGCCCGTGGTGCTGCAGGCGCGCACCGACTCGACGGTGGCGCGGGGCACGACCCGGACGCCCTCGTCGGCGAGGACTTCCAGGAGGGCCCTCGACACCTCGGGCTCCTCGCCGGAGAGCAGCCGGGAGCGGGCCAGCACGGTCACCTCGCAGCCCAGGCGGGCGAAGAGCTGGGCCTGTTCCAGGGCCACGTAGCCGCCGCCGAGCACCAGCATCGACCCGGGGGGCTCCTCCAGCTCCATCGCGGTGGTGGAGGTGAGGTGGTCGACGCCGTCCAGGCCGGTGATCGGCGGGGCCCACGGGGCGGAGCCGGTGGCGACGAGATAGTGGCGGGCGCGCACCGTCCCGACGGCCCCGTCCGCGTCCGTGACCTCCAGCACCGGGCCCTCGGCGGTGCCGCCGAAGGCGGCGGTGCCCCGGCGCAGGTCCCATCCGTGGTCGTCGACCAGATCCGCGTACTTCTCGGCGCGCATGCCCTCCACGAGCGAGTCCTTGCCTGCGACCACCCCCGCCATGTCCACCGGGCGGGGGTCAGCCGCGACGCCGGGGAACCGGGTGGCGTCCGCCGCGGTGGAACGGGCGTCGGCGGCGGCGAGCAGTGCTTTGGAGGGCACGCAGCCGGTGTTCACGCACGTGCCGCCGATCGTCGCGCGCTCGATCAGCACGACCCGCAAGCCGAGCGAGGTCGCGCGGATCGCGGCGGCGAAGGCACCGCCGCCGGAGCCGACGACGGCCAGGTCGAACTCGGACGCCGGTGCTGCAGGCACGGGGCCTCCTGGAGGCTCGAGGGGGAACACGCCGTGGGAACGCCGTGTCGGCAGGTCTGCCCCCAGTGTGCACCTTCCCCCGAGGGGGAAGGTCAAGGGAACGGGCTGCCCGGTCGGGACGGTGCGCGGGCCCGGAAGCGCCCATATACTGACCGCGCGGCAGAGGGAGGATCCCCGCGGTCGGCTCGCCACCCGACCACCGACCGCCAGGAGAACGACCATGACCGCTGCCGCCCTTTCCCGTGCCCGCCGTGCCGCCGCGCCGGCCCTGGGTGCCGCCCTGCTGCTGGGCCTGACCGCCTGCGGAGGCGGCGGCGACCCCCTCGCCGGCGACGGGGGGTCCGAGGAGGGCGCCACCGAGACCGTGACCGTGGGCTCCGCGGACCTCCCGGAGAACGAGATCCTGGCCCACCTCTACGCCGGGGCCCTGGAGTCCGCCGGGGTCGGCACCGAGACGAACCTCGGCATCGGCTCCCGCGAGGCCTGTGTGAGCGCTGTGCAGGACGGTGCCGTGGACGTGATCCCCGACTACTCCGGCAACCTGCTGCTCTTCGCGGACCCCGAGGCCACGGCGAGCTCCGCCGAAGAGATCATGGACGCCCTGCCGGACGCCCTGCCGGAGGGGCTCACCGTGCTGGAGCCGGCCGAGGCCCAGAACAAGGACACCCTGGTGGTCACCCCGGAGACCGCTGAGCGGTACGGGCTGACGAGCATCGCCGACCTGGCGGAGGTCTGCGACCAGCTGGTCCTCGCAGCCACCCCGAGTTCGCCGAGCGCGCCTACGGTCTCGACGGCCTCGAGGAGAACTACGGGTGCGTGCCGGCCTCGTTCGAGCCGATCAACGACGGCGGCGGGCCCCTGACTCTCCAGGCCCTGCTCGACGGGAACGCGGACGTCGCCGACATCTTCAGCACCACACCGTCGATCGTGGAGAACGATCTCGTGATCCTGGAGGACCCGGAGAACAACTTCATCGCCCAGCAGGTGGTGCCCCTGACGGCCGAGGACCGGCTGGCCCCAGGAGGCCGTCGATGCGCTCGACGAGCTGTCCGGAAAGCTCACCACGGAGGACCTCGTCGAGCTCAACCGCCGGGTCAGCGGCCAGGACCAGGTCAACCCGTCCGAGGCCGCCGAGGAGTGGCTCTCGGCCAACGGGTACTGAGGCCGGCACGGACGCTCCCGGACCCGAGCAGGAGGGAGTGTGGGATCATGGGGCCACGGGTCCGGGGTTCTCCGGGGCTCCCGGGCCCAGACCGTCGACGGTGCTGCGTTCGCAGTGACGACGGACGGAGGCCCCTGTGGGCCGGCACCATCCCGACGAGCTCTCCGTGGAGCAGTGGCAGGACCTGCTGCTGGACGCCGGGGACATCACCGACTACCTGGGCGAGTTCGCCCGCACGATGGCCGAGGCCCTGGGCGACGGGACCGACGGGGTGTGGTGCGCCGTCACCGTGCTGCGCCGGAACAAGCCCGCCACCGTGACCGCCTCCGACGACCGCGCCACGGTGCTGGACGAGCTGCAGTACTCCTTCCGTGACGGACCGTGCCTGACCGCCATCCGGGAGCACACCGCAGTGCACGTCGACGACACCCGCACCGACGAGCGGTGGCCGTTGTACCTCCGGGCCGCCGCGGACCAGGGCGTGGGCACCGTGCTGGGAGTGCCCTTCGAGCTGGAGGGAGAGGCCAGGGCGGGGCTGAACCTCTACGCCGGCCGGGCCCGTGCCCTGGACGCGGCCGCGGTCGAGGCGGCCGTCCGGGAGATGGGGCGCGCCTCGAAGTCGTTGCGCCTGGCGCTGCGGCTGGCCTCGCACCGGGAGGTGGCCCGGGACCTGACGGCCGCCATGAGGTCCCGCACCGCCATCGACCTGGCCGTGGGCATCCTCATGGGCCGGCGCCGGTGCACCCAGCACGAGGCCTTCGCACAGCTCAGGGCCACCTCCAACCAGCACAACATCCCGGTCCGGGAGATCGCCGCGCAGCTGGTGGCCGAGGTCAACGGCGGACCGCCGGAGACCGACTTCCGGATCTGAGCCGGCGTCGGCGTCGTCACGCGCGCAGGGTCGTGGCGGGGGACCGGCCGTACCGCTCCCGGTACGCGGCCGCCAGCCGGCCCGGGTGGGCGAAGCCCCACCGGGCCGCGATCGCGCCCACCGTGGCGCCGGTGCAGGGATCGGCGGCGACCAGGTCGGCGTGCACCGCCTCCAGGCGCAGCTCCCGCAGGTGCCCCAACGGAGTGCTGCCCCGCGCTCGGCGGAAGGCCGCCTGCAGCCCGCGCGGGCTCATGCCGGCCGCGGCGGCGATCCGGGCCAGGTCGATGTCCTCGGCCAGGTGCTCCTCCATGAACGCCACGGCCCGCCGCACCCCCGCAGGACCGGCCCGGTCGGGGGCCGGGGCGTCGCGGGGTTCGAGGAACGTGCTGGGGAAGGTGTGCAGCATTGCGGTGGCCAGGTTGCGGAAGGCCTCGCCGCGCAGCAGCGGCACGGCCATGGTCTGCTCGTCGGCCAACAGGTCCCGGCTGACGTGGGCGACGGTGCGGGACCAGTAGTGGGCCATGCCCGCGTCCACGGGGCGGGCGCCGGTGAAGCGCAACGAGAAGTCCTCGAGCCCGAGCAGGCCTGCGGCGTGGGCGGCCACCGCCGAGGCGTCGAAGGCCACGGTCCCCAGGTCGAGGTCGGTCCAGCGGCAGCTGTAGGGCCGCTGGGGGAGCAGGAACGGGGTGGGGCCGGGGACCGTGCGGGTGGCGTCGGTGAAGGCCAGACGGCCGTCGAGGACCTGGGCCACACGGATGGTTCCGGTGGCGTCGATCGTCGCCGCGGCCGGGGCGCCCGTCAGCCGCGCCCGTTCGAGGTGCACGTGGTCCAGCGGCGTGACCGCCTGGGTGAGGGTGAACGGGGTGTCGGGCACCACCCGGAGCTCCCGGGCGTTGTAGACCTCTTCCAGGATCTCCAGGCCCTCGGCGACATCACAGGTGTGGAAGCGCCGGCGCGACGTGCCGGCCGGGGATTCCCCGGCCGGAGGAGCCTCGGGAGACCGCGCCGGCCCGGGGACGTCACCGGGCACGGCGGAGGCGGTTCCAGCAGCGGGAGCAGACATCAGGACGACCTCCGTGGGCACGACGAACACCACGGCCGTTCTCTCGACCTGTCACCCCACCATAGGAGGGTGCGGCACGCGGAACAAGGGCCTGTCGGTCATCCCCCTCCCGGATCCCCTTCCGAGGAACCGGGCGCACCGGTCCGCGACGTCTACCGGCGCACGACGAGGACCGGGCAGTGCGCGTGCGAGACCAGCGCGGAACTCACCGAGCCCAGGATCATGCCGAGCACGCCACCGGCGCCGCGGCGTCCGACCACCATCAGCCGGGCGCTCCTGCTCTCCTCCACGAGCAGCTCGGCCGGGCGTCCGTGCAGCAACCGGGTGCTGAGGTTCGCCGGCCGGTGCCGGCCGAAGACCTCCTCGAGGGTGGTCGCGAGCATGCGCCGGCTCTCGGCGCGGAACGCCTCGGGGTCGAGGTCCGGGATGTACCCGTAGGAGGCCCCGTACGCCGCCGGGTCCTGCCAGCAGGCGATCGCCTCCAGCGGGGCGCCGAGGGCCTCGGCCAGGCGGGCCCCTTCCCGCAGCGCCTCCTTCGAGTGCTCGGACCCGTCCACGCCCACGATGATGCGGCCGCTGTCGCGCGAATCGCTCGGGATGTCGCTCATGCTGCTGCCTTCCGGTCGAGGGGCTGCCGGCTCGCGGCCCGCAACGGCAGGGCGTCGACCGCGCGGGGTCCACGTCCCGGGCCGGGCCGGTGCGTCCCGGCCCTTCCACCGTAGGCACCGGCCGTTCGCGGCATAAGGGCCGGGCCGGACAAGTCCGGATCGTGACGCCGGTGGGTGCTCAGGACGTCCTGCGCCGCTCCTCCACGGAGACCACGAACTCCCGGGCCAGCTCCACCAGCTCCTCGGTCCGCTCGATCTGGGGCATGTGCCCGGTGTCCCGGAAGACGTGCAGCCGGGCCTCCGGCAGAGCCGCGGCCGCTGCCTCGGCGTGGTGGGCGGGCAGCACGGCGTCCGAGTCGCCCCACACCACGAGCACGGGGACGCCCGCCGCCCGCACCTGTTCCAGCAGGGCCCGGCGCCAGCCCGGCAGCACCCCGACGACCGGGAGCCAGATGCTCCGGTAGGTGCCCAGGAAGGTGGCGCGGAAGTCCGGCTGGGAGCCCACGAGGGCCGCGTGCCGCAGCAGCTCCGGGGTGACCAGGGCGGGGTCGAAGAAGCAGTTCTGGTTGGACCGCACCGCGGCGGCCCTCGCCAGCGGCCGGAACCTGCGGCCCACCACGGGCAGCCGCGACAGCGCGGCCCACACCATGGGCAGGGGGGAGACGTTGGCCTCCCGGCCGAACCCGGCGCTGTTGGCGAGCAGCAGCCCGGCGACCCGTCCGGGGTGCTCGGCGGCCACGGTCATGGCCACGGCACCGCCCAGGGAGTTGCCCATGAGGTGCACCGGCCGGTCCTCGCCGAGCACGTCGAGGACCCCGACCACGGCGCGGGCGAACGTCCTGAGCCCCGGCTTGTCCGCCCCGGCGGGAGTGAGCCCGAAGCCGGGGAGGTCCATGCTGAGCACACGGTGCTCCCGCGCCAGCAGCTCGTGGGCGGCCGCCCAGTCCTCCAGGCTCCGGCCGATGCCGTGCAGCAGCACGACCGGCGGCGCCTCGGCGGGCCCGGACAGGCGGATGCGCACGGGGCGGCCGGCGACCTCCACCGTGGTCGTGGCCCCGGGCGCCTGGGAGGGGGCCTCCGCGGTGGGGTCCGAGGTGTGCTGGTCGGTCATGCGCGGGCCTCCTGTGGGCGGGCGCCGCGGCGGGCCACGGTGCGGGGGACGAGATCGAGGGTGCGGGACAGCGGGGTGCGCAGGGTGGTCGCGGAGTCCAGCAGGTAGTTCTGCCGCACCCGCCACGGGTGCCGGTCGCCCTGGCGCGGGAAGGCGCCGATCGCGCGCTGGACGTAGCCGGAGCTGAGGTCCAGCAGCGGGCGCTCCGCCATGTCCCGGCGAGCGCGCGGCACCACGGCCCCGGCGTCGTGGCGGCGCAGATGCCGGAGCACCTTGCACACCAGCCGGTGGGTGAGGTCCGCGCGCAGGGTCCAGGACGCGTTGGTGTAGCCGATGCACAGCGCGAAGTTCGGCACGCCGGTGAGCATCGCGCCGTTCCACACGAACTGCTCGGACAGCTCAACCGGCGTCCCGTCCACGGTCAGGCGGATCCCGCCGAAGGGGATCAGCCGCAGACCCGTGGCGGTCACCACGAGGTCGGTCTCGAGCACCCGGCCGCCGCTCAGCCGGACGCCCTCGGGCACGAACGTGTCGATCGTGCCCGTGACGACCTCCGCCCGCCCCTTCTTCAGCGCCTTGAACAGGTCCGCGTCCGGCACCGCGCACAGCCGCTGGTCCCACGGGTCGTAGGACGGGGTGAAGTGCTCGGCCACGAGCTCCTCCGAGCCGAGGATGCGCGCGGCCCGGGACGTGAAGAACTCCCGGGCCGCGGCCGGGCGGCGCCGGCAGAACTGGTACACGGCCGTGCTGAACAGGATGTTCTTGGTCCGGATGACGCGGTGGGCCAGCCCCGCGGGCAGGGCCCGCCGCAGGGCGTCGGCCCGCTTGTCCCGGCCGGGCACGGCGCTGATCCACGTGGGGGAGCGCTGCAGCATGGTCACGCCCGCGGCGTCGCCGGCCATGGCCGGCACGAGGGTCACCGCGGTGGCGCCGCTGCCGACCACCAGCACGCGCCGCCCGGTCCAGTCCAGGTCCTCGGGCCAGAACTGCGGGTGCACCACCCGTCCCCGGAAGTCTCCCAGGCCGGGCAGCGCGGGGTCGTGACCGCGGTCGTAGTCGTAGTAGCCGGCGCACGAGTACAGGAACGCGCACGTCATGGTGCGCTCGTGCACGGTGCCGTCCTCGTCGCGGACCTCGAGGCCCAGGGTCCAGCGCTGCTCGGCGCCGGACCAGTCGGCCGAGACCACCTTGGTGCGGAGGCGGACGTGCCGGTCGATGCCGAACTCCTCCGCCGTCTCGTGGATGTAGGCGAGGATCGAGGGGCCGTCGGCGAGTGTCCGGGGGTCCCGCCACGGCTTGAAGGAGTAGCCGAGCGTGAACATGTCGGAGTCGGAGCGCACGCCCGGGTAGCGGAACAGGTCCCAGGTCCCCCCCAGGTCGTCCCGGGCCTCCAGCACGGCGTAGGACAGCTCGGGGCACTCGGTCTGCAGGCGGTAGGCCGCGCCGATGCCGGACAGACCAGCCCCGACGACGACGACGTCCCGGTGGTCGGTCTCGCCGGGGGTCTCGCGGGGCGGCGTGCTGGTGGTGGAAGGTGCTGGCATGGTTCCAGGATCGCCCGGCGCACCCGGGAAGACTTGACGCTGCGCGACGATTGCTTGACTCTGAGCGACATGACGGTCATTCGGTCCGCAGGTCTGCGCGGCTTCCGCGCCGCGGTCGCGGAGCTCGGCGGCAGCGCCGAGGCCTTCGCGGACGCCGCCGGCCTGCCCCGTGCCGCCCTGGACACCGACGACCTCCTGGTGCCGGAGCGGGCCGTGGGGCGGGTGCTCGAGACCGCGGCCCGGGAGCTGGGTTGCCCCGACCTGGGGCTGCGGGTCGCCGCCCGGCAGGACCCGGGCGTGCTCGGGCCCCTCGCGCTCGCCGCCCGCCACTCCGAGACGGTGCGCGACGCCCTCGAGTGCACCTCCCGCTACCTGTTCGTCCACGCCCCGTCCCTCGAGCTGGCGCTGGTGGAGGACCCCTACGGCGCCCGCGGGGTGACGGCGGTGCGCTACGGCGGGTCCGCCGCGACCGCCCGGGACCCCGGGCAGGACAGCCAGCAGGGCACCGATCTCGGCCTGGGCCTGCTGCACCGGGCCCTGACCTCCCTGGTGGGCGGGCGCTACGGGCTGCGCACGGTCGAGCTGGCGCACCGGCCGACGGCGCCGCTGCGGGCCTACGAGGAGTTCTTCGGAGCACCCGTGCGCACCGGCCGCCCCGAGGTCCTCCTGCGGATCCCCACGAGCACGCTCGCCCGGCCTCTGCACGGGGACGCCGGGGTCCGGCAGGTGGCGCTCGCCTTCCTCGACACCCAGCTCCCCGGGGCCGGCTCCGCGTGGGCGCCCCGGGTCCGGGGCGTGCTGGTGCAGCTGCTCGGCACCGCGGCCCCGGAGATCGAGGCCGTGGCCCGCGTGCTGGACCTGCACCCCCGCACCCTGCAGCGCCGGCTCGCCGAGGAGGGCACCACCTTCGGCGCCGTCCTCGACGAGACCCGGCGCAGCGCGGCCCTGCGCTGGCTCACCACCACCGACGTCCCCCTCGGCCAGATCGCCGGGCTGGTGGGGCTCTCGGAGTCCTCGGCCCTCACCCGGTGCGCCCGCCGCTGGTGGGGCACCCCGCCGCGGGACGTCCGCCGCCGGGGCGCCCGGACCGGCTGACGCTGTCGCAGGGCGTCAACTTCCTGTCGTGAAGGGTCAAGCGGCGACGAGACCCCGGGCCCCACACTGGAGAGCAGGCCCCGATCCACGACCCCAGGAGCAGCCCGTGTCCCCGTCCGCACCCTTCCGTTTCGCCGGTGCCACCGCGGTGCTCACCGGTGCCGCCTCCGGCATCGGCGAGCAGCTGGCCCACGGCCTCGCCGCCCGCGGCACCCACCTGGTGCTCCTCGACCGGGACGCGGCGGGACTCGAGGCCGTCGCCGGGGCGATCCGCGCCGGGCACCCGGACCTGCCGGTGCGCACGGTCGTCGCCGACCTGGCCGAGCTGGCCGCGCTGCCGGGCGTGGCCGGGCGGATCCGGGCCGAGCACCCGCGGATCGACCTGCTGATCAACAACGCGGGGGTGGGTCTGGGCGGGTCCTTCGAGCAGGTCTCCGCCGAGGAGTTCGACTGGCTCATGGACATCAACTTCCGGGCGCCGGTGGTGCTCACCCGCGAGCTGCTGCCCGCCCTGCTCGCCGCTCCCGGCAGCCACCTGGTCAACCTCTCCAGCCTGTTCGGGCTCATCGCCCCGCCCGGTCAGGTGGCGTACTCCGCGAGCAAGTACGCCCTGCGCGGGTTCACCGAGGGCCTGCGCCACGAGCTGGCGGGACGGGTGGGGGTGACCGTGGTCCACCCGGGCGGGGTCCGGACCAGGATCGCGGAGACCGCGCGCACTCCGGCCGGTGTGCCCGAGGAGCGCTCGCGCAAGGACCGGGAGGACTTCGCGGCGTTGCTGAGCTATCCGGCGGAGCGGGCGGCCACGGACATCCTGGGGGCGGTGGAGCGGCGCCGGGCCCGGCTGCTCGTGGCCCCCAGCGCGGTGCTGCCGGACCTCGTGGCGCGGCTCCTGCCCGGCTCCTACTGGCCGGTCCTGCGGTACGCGCCGCGGGTCCTGCAGCGCCTTTCCGGGCGGCGGCGCCGGGCCTAGGCTGGGCGCATGACCAGCACGCTGTCCGCCATCGCCGTCGACTGCCGCGACCCCGAGACCCTCGCCCGCTTCTGGTGCGCCGCCCTGGGCTACGTCGTCCACGGGGAGGCCGAGGGCTTCGTGGGGATCGTGCCCGCCGAGGGCGACGGACCGCACCTCGATTTCGTGCTCGTCCCCGAGCCCCGGACGGTCAAGAACCGGCTGCACCTCGACCTGCGCGCCGTGGACACGGACCAGGAGTCGGAGATCGCGCGCCTGGAGTCCCTCGGGGCCCGCCGCGTGGACGTGGGCCAGGGCCCCGAGGTGACCTGGGTGGTGCTGGCCGACCCGGAGGGCAACGAGTTCTGCGTGCTCTCCGACCTCGAGGGCGACTGAGCGGCCGGACTCAGGCGAGCACGCCGTCCACGTAGTACCACCGGCCGTCCTCGCGCCGGAACCGGGAGTTCTCCCGCTGGGTCCCCCGGGCGCCGTCCGCACCGCGCCAGTGGGCGGTGAAGCCCACCCATCCCTCGTCGTCGAAGGGGCCGCCGCCCGCGGCGCCGTGGACGTCCAGCCGGGTCCAGCGCATCGCGGGGTCCAGGTCCACGGACTCCGGGCGCGTGCCCGGGTGCCACGTGCTCAGCAGATAGGGCTCGTCCCCGGCGGCGAAGGCGCTGAACCGCGAGCGCATGAGGAGCTCGGCCGTGGGCGCCGGGCGGCCGCGGTGGAAGCGGCCGCAGCACGCGGCGTAGGTCTCCCCGGTGCCGCAGGGGCAGCGGGCGTCGTCGTCGATCATGCCCCCGATCCTCTCACCACCCCGCCCCGTTCCCGGGTCGCCG